>NZ_JAIJHU010000048.1:0-24910 GCF_022723415.1 Barnesiella sp.
GATTTTTGTCAATAGCCCGCTATTGACTGCATATCTCGGACTCCAATCTGCTTCAACATAGGCCTCAATCTGTCTCGGAATAAATTTAAAACAGCTTCTTAATATTAAGAAAATATTTTCAACTTTTCAAGTCGATGACTAAAAACGATAAGCTGTTCCTAATGAAATGCGGCCGACTCCGATGAAATGATGTGTATTGGGTATGTAGTCATATAACTTATCGTCCCACAACGTCATCGAGGGCTCCGCAAAAAGATCGAACGAACGAGAAACATTCCACCGGAATTGCAAACCTCCCTCGGCCACCCAACCGATACCGCCATCACTGTTATAATTACTCCACCCTATACCGGTTCCCAACGAGGCTATCAGATGGAAACGACGATCAGGATCGGGTTCAAGAAGCGATGTAAGATTCAACAGATAATCGACATGAGCCGTCCCCAAGCAAAGAGTTTTCGACGTATGGGGTGCAATAAAATCATATCCCAAGCCTATTTCCATACCCGATGCCGATGTAAACCATCTACCGAAAGAAAGGTCTGCCCCTACCGAAACTTTCCGATAACGGTCCACCAAAATCGTTTCACTGAACAACGACGGACCTACCGAAACGGAAAAATAGTTTCTCTTATCGAAAGTTCGTTTTCCTCCCGCAACTGTATTCCCGCCCAATTTATAATTGAGGCCAACCATCAAACGAGCCTCCGGGTCGAAGCCCAAGCCATTGTCATTACGAGAAACACGAGATGCAAGAAACTGAGGCTCGATAAACAAATCGATGCCCGAAGATACATTGAACCGTCCTTGTACTCCCGCTCTGACGCCATAAACAAATTCATTTTTCTTTTGGCTATTTCCGACTCCGGCATACACTCCGCCTAACGCAATGAGGTCAAACAACCTGTCGGAATTATATCTGACCGTAAAAGCCGACAGATTAAACATATAGTCGGCCGACAAAGCCAGCGACATATAACGTGGCGCCGCACCGTAATATCCATAATCCAAGCCCAACCGCCAAGCCGACAAAGGAGTGTACCACTTGCCGACAGAAACAGCCAATCCATGACCTCCCGCAAAATCATCGCCAGACCGTCTCAATACCCGTCCCGTATAGGCCAATGACAAGAAATATTTATCGGACAAGTCATAAGCGGCATGATTGGCCTTATAGTCATATCGATCGAGCTGATATTGCAGACCGACATTTAGAGAAGTCAACATGTCGACAGGCAAACCGGCGAAGCTCTCACGAGAATATTTTTTCCCGAAAGCCCTCACTTGGGGTTCGACAAACAATCCGATACCCGAACCTACATTCCACAATCCTTGCAAACTCAAACCCATACCGGGATAAAATCCCGAATTATAGCTGGTCGCATAAGATAGTACGGCTCCAACACCCAATGTCGCATGGAATATCCGAGAAGGATTATACCCATACAACGTCGAATTGATATTCCACAAATAATCGAGTTGTACAAGACCGAACTTGCGATAACCGGGTTGGGAATCGCCATACGCGCCTCCGCCTGCCGTCAAACGCACGCCCGACGCGGCCGTAAACCATTTGCCCAAATAAAGAGAAGCCATCGGCCCGATTCGATCCAAAGGATTAGTGCGCAACCCCTTATGCAGAATACCTGCTGCTCCTATATTTAAACCGTAAAACATGTGGTCGACAAAATTCTCGTTACGAAATTCTACGGTTTTCTCAAATGATCCGTGTTTCATTCCGTAAGCATAAAGATTGTAGGAAAGCCCCGCCGTAACAGTCGGCACGACATCGACCGAAGAGAACAAGTTTCGTTCCCAACGGTTATTTTGACTCACATTCAATCGAGGCTCGACAAATAAATCGAACATATCGTTGAGACGGAATGTCCCCTGCAAGCCTATACCCGCTCCGAATCCATGTTGGAAATAACCCTCGGAAGAGACATAGTCGTAATTAAACCCGGCAACCCCATTCAAATTAAAAAACCGATTGCTATCATACCCATAAAAAAGCGTGGAAAAATTCAACAAGTAATCGAGTTGGCCACCGACAGCCAATGTCCTGTATGGAGAGAACTCGGCATCGAGAGACGAATAGTTTAACAATAAACGAGCTCCCGAAACAGGATTCCACCATGTACCCATACCGCCGAAAATGCGGAAACCTTTATTGGGCAAAGGATTGGAAAGCGAAGATTTCATCGCCCCTGCAAATCCGGCTCCCATCGTTAAATAAAGATCTCCTATACGGCGAGGAAAATCAAAAGCATCCTCTTCCCTCGCCGACCGATTGAACGACGGCGATACAGGACGATATGTAAATCCGGCCAAAACGGAAGGAAGCGGATCGACAGCACTCAACCCGTCTTTCCAAGATTCGTTCGAAAATACATCGACACGAGGTTCCACAAATACAGCCCAATGATCCGATAGGCGAAACTCTCCGTGCAAACCTGCCCCGGCGCTCCACCGGGTATGCAATTTATCGTCTACGGCTACCGAATGAAAACCCGCACCCAATACCCCCGACATCTCGAACAACCGGCTCGGATCATATCCACCGAACAAAGCATGGAGATTAAACAGATAATCGAGTTGCAAGCCGAAAGAAGACTTATTATATAATTCGTCGGTCTTCAAATAACGCATCAATCCAGATAGTCTCAAAGAAGAAACAGAAGTAAATCGATTTCCAATCGACAGCATAGCCGTAGCCCCGGGATCAAGGAGGAGCCCAGAACCGCTCGTCAATGTAGTTGCCATACCGCCTTCCACAGAAACGAAGAAACCTTGATCGGCTCCGAAAAAAGGAGCTTTACGACGCACCGGGTCCGATAGTAAACGATAACCTAAGCCGGCCATCAACGAAGCCTCCCAGTCGTAACGCATCCAAGTCTTTATCCCGTCTATTCCGTCGGAATAAATTCCAATACGGGGTTCAAGATAGAAAAAGGTCAATGGAGAAAAATTAAACCTTGTCTGCATACCCAATCGAAATCCGCCGGCATGCGACCAATTGCCGGTACGATATAGTAACTGATATTCACCACCGGCGACACCGATTAACTCGAACATTCGAACGGGATTATCTTTATGCAGCAAAGAAGTAATATTCATCAAATAATCGGCAGACAAACCGACAAAATAGGGATTCACCCCTGCGAGCCCGTTATGTAACCCCGCATTTAACCCCACACGCATACCGTGCACCGGAGAAAACCAATCGCCTACCGTCAATCCTGCACGAAGCCCCAAATCGGGAGTAGCGAACAAAGAACCGGCCGAACGATCGAGAATCAGGCCTGCCTCCCCTGAAATAAAAAGATGGTCGCCAAATTTCTTTTTAGCATACCTTTCATTTTTGGCGGGCTTTTGCAAGGTATAATCCAACCCATTAAACTGATTATTCTCCGGTTGTTCCTGCGCAGCCGCACTAATCGTAAAAACGACGATTAAAAATAGCGGCAGTCGAACCACCGAAGTAAAACCGCGCATAATATATCTCATTTTCATACTTTAATCTTCCTGTTGTAACAAATCCAATACATCGCCATCGACACTGGCAACATCTCGTAACGACGGGTCTTTCTTGAACGCACTCTCCAAATAGGACAAAGCGAGAACCACCTCGTCGACACGATTAGCCGCCACGGCCTTGATATACTCCTCTTTGGCCGAATTTCCGAGCAGCTTCGCTTTTTCCCATGCTTGTTCGTTCGACTTGATAGCCAAAAGCATAAGCACTTCGTTAAAAGGCGATTCCGCCGATATTTCCTGCATCACCTCGTTGTAACGACCGTTCAGCGCGGCGGCATAGACTTTCGCTTTATGATAAATACCTGTATCCGGCAAATCGAATGCCAAAGAGTCGGCTTGGGCATAACGCCCAGCAGACAACCAAGCGACCACTTGGTTCAATCTTGTTTCATCGGGCAATTCCGGCATTTCGAGATAAGGTAAAAGCAGCTCTGAATCCGGCTCTCCCTTATCGATAAGAATGGCTGCCAAATCGGTAGCCGCAACCAAAAATTTGGGATAGACCTCCAATGCCCGGCGGCATATCGCCTCACGCTCGGCAATCGAATCGGCGAGATTGTACAGCCGCCAAAACTCATTACGAGACAAAGATGCACTATCGCTACGATAGAGCACTTCGATTTCTTCGTCTGTGAGATAACGGTATTGCGAAAATAACAGCTCATAACTTACCCGACGTAACTGAGGCAAATACCGGGAAGTTATCAAAGGGCGATAAAAAGGCAACGATACGACATTTCTCGACTGCCGGTTCGGATTATCGGGATATTTATCGATTATTTCCTGTATAGCATCGGCCTCTTGGATTTTACTATCCGCCCGAAGCAAATCGACTACCCGGTCCCAAGTCTCGACCGATGCTGTCGTATGCATATCTATTTGCCTTCGGGTAGACTCGTTCAACTCTTTAACGATGAGCGACATTGCCGATACCATACGTTTCTGCGCCAACTGTTTGTTTCTCTCATAGTTCCCCTCCGGCGATGCTGTTCCTGCAATAGAAAAACTTTTTAACCGAGCATTCGGGTCGTTCTCTACCTGATGCAATCGGGAAATAAGCCGGTTCAATTCCTCTCGGTTATCCCCATCGGCGAGATTCAAATCGCTCTTGTTCACTCTGAATGTAAGATTCACATCACCCTTCGTATCCCGCAGTTGCATCTCTGGCTGCGGGAAAAAATTTTCGTTCTTTACCGCACTGCCGGGGATCTCGTATTCGAGGAAACGCAACGGGTTCACAACACCCCGGGCAATAACAAACGTATCGCGATAGAGCACCCGATTGTAATTTTCCATCGAGACCATCATATCGCAACGGAAATCGTCATTTACATTTTCTACATAGGTCGAGTCACTATACCCGACCAAATCGTCCTTGCGGGAAGAAGAACTTTTCACCTGAACATATCGCGACAAAGGGTCTTGACCCGAATCATAATCGTACATACGTTCCTGAGTAATGGCATACTCTTTCCCATCGAAAACCAAAGGTTCGAGAAAAATCATCTGCTCCCGGGTGACGTTGTAAACACCCGGTTGTATAATCATGCGGGCATTCGTAGAAAAAAGCTCTTTGGGAATTTTCACACGAGTGCGGATATGAAAATAATTTCCTTTCACTTCAATATCGGTGGGTTCGGGAACCACATTGTCGGTAATCCTCTTGGCAGAAACGACTACTTCTTCGAGAGCTACGGCCGAATGACGAAGCACGACATCGACCGTCAATTCCCCACGGACGGCAGCTTTACATTCTTCATATCCCAACGATGTAAACAATAACTCTCCTTCCGAATCGATTTTCACCAAATATTTTCCATCTTCATTCGTCGAGCCGATAAGTTTATTGGTTCCGGCATTATAGATACTCACCCGAAATAGCGGTTCCCCCTCGATATTGGTCACCGTTCCCCGTACATTTATATCACGCGCAGACAAAGGCAAAGCGCAAACGACACTCAAAATAAGCCCTATGAACAAGGAACAAAATTTATTGAGATTCAACATAACAATCTATCAATTAAAATCACTTAAATATATAAGAGAAAGATAGTCCCAGCCGAATAGGGACAGGCGACCATTTGGAAAGATTGGGTGTTGCCGGTTTTTCCTCTCCTTCCCGATAATCGAAAGCCCGTAACTTCGCCATACCGATACCCAACGTAGCTTCCATATTCCAATGACGACTAAGGACAAAAGCGTAGCCGTAAGTGAGACCGGCGGCCCAAATATCGCCCTCATAAAGATGTTCTTTAAATTTCACATTATAAAGTCCACCCAACAAACTTATTCCCATGAAATGCCGAGCCATAGGCCTATTAAACCAGTACCGCAACTCCGGCTGAAAACGGAAATGCGTGGCTTTCATATCGGCAATCGTAAACGAAAACGGATTAGCCGCAGCACTTATATCGAGGGTCAATCTTTGATTCAACCTCATTTCTACCGCCAAATTAGGCGATAATGTAGCCCAATCGATGAGATTACTTTTAAGAGCGACACGTTGTGCATTGACCATTTGAATATTCAGGATCACTCCCAAAATAATAAAGCATTTATTAAAAACCTTTTTCATACTTATTAACTAACCGGAAGCCGATCCCCCTTTTCAAAAAGCTTCACTCGAAGTTTTAAAACCGTTTCTTACCCAAGTATTAAATAACTCTCAAAAAACGGAACAAAAATATATAATTCATTCATATATGCAAAATAAGCTTATATTTTTATCTCTCATTTGTATAAAAAAAGGCTGTTATTCACATGAATAACAGCCCTTATTTTTTAATATTATAGAAGCAATGCTCTCTTAACTGTCCCGTCGCCCTCCTGCAAAAATAATAATGTAGTACACCAACGTTGCTAACGACCCCAACGCTGCCACTACATAAGTATATGCAGCCCATTTCAATGCGTCTTTGGCCTTGTCGTGAGTACTTGCATCGGTCACCCCGGCTCCGTTCAACCAAGCCAACGCCCTTTGACTGGCATTAATTTCCACCGGCAGAGTAATAAAACTAAACAAAGTCGTCGCAGCAAATAAAATTATACCCAATAGCATAATAGCCGGATAAGCCTGTATCGTGAGAATCCCTATCAATAAAATCCACTGTACCCAATTCGAAGCGAAGCTCACGAACGGCACAAGAGCCGAGCGCAAATTCAGGAAAGAATAAGAACGGGCATGTTGTACAGCATGTCCACATTCATGGGCAGCCACGGCAGCCGCTGCGACACTGTTGCCATAGTAAACATCACGGCTGAGGTTTACCGTATGTGTGGCCGGATTATAATGATCGGTCAAATGCCCATCGACCTGCGTTACAGAAACATCGTTTATTCCATTCTCCTGCAACATACGCATGGCAATATCCCGTCCTGTAAGGCCATAAGGAATGGGAATTTTAGAATAACGTTCGAATTTACTTTGCAATGTACGTTGTACCGCAAAGCTAACTAATGCAATGACTATAAATAATACGTAAACCATAATCTTCTTTTTTTAATATCAAATTCGCAGATTGCGCAAATATATAGGAAATAAGGGAATAGATGTGTTAATGCAAAAGTTATTATAACAAAAGAGTGTTAAACAAGGAATATCAGAACAAAAACTCCGAGATAAAGAAAAGACTCGAATCCGGAAAACATAAAAAAGTTTAATAAATTATCTCCTTCAAAATTTATTTATACATTTACGTCTGACAATATAGTCAGACATATAAGACAAACTACATAGTTAAACTTAATTTATCATTCACATGCAAGGGGAAAAACAGTACAAAACAGGACTCGATGTAGGCTCTACAACAGCCAAAATAGTCATTATCGATGAATCCGGGCAAACCGTTTTCTCTCGTTATGAAAGACATAACGCCCAAGTGAACGATCTTCTTTCCGCCTATTTTCGGGAAGCTCGACAAGAACTGGGCGACATCGAAACCTCTATCGCAGTTACCGGCTCGGTAGGCATGGGAACAGCAGAACAGCTACGAACCGAATTTATACAAGAGGTCGTAGCCGCCACCCGGTACGCCCAGCAACTATATCCATCTGCTTCGGCTTTGATCGACATCGGCGGAGAAGATGCCAAAGTCGTTCTCTTTCAAGGGAACCATATCGACCTTCGCATGAACGGGAATTGTGCCGGTGGTACAGGTGCGTTTATCGACCAAATGGCCGTACTGTTGGGAGTAGACATCGAAGAACTGAGCCGATTGGCTTTGCAAGCAGAGCATATACACCCGATAGCTGCCCGCTGCGGAGTCTTCTCCAAAACCGACATTCAAAATCTAGTCAGCAGGAACGTCCCGTTGGGCGACATCGCCGCCTCCATTTTCCATGCCGTCGCTGTACAAACCATCGTAACATTATCGCGAGGCTGGACATTCCACCCGCCTATTCTATTATGCGGCGGCCCCTTGACCTTCATTCCAGCCTTACGAAAAGCATTCGCCGATTATCTGCATTTGCAGGAGAGCGACTTTATTCTTCCTGCCGGCGGAAACCTTCTTCCCGCATTAGGCTGTGCCCTATGTGCCACGGAAGAAAAAGCAGTTGCTTTATCGACATTAGAAAATCTCATATCCCGAAGCACCGATATCACAACAAAAAACAGCCTGCCTCCGCTATTCGATTCCGAAACGGATTATGACAACTGGAAGAAAGAAAAAGCACATTATAACTGGCCCTCTGCCCCTCTCGTTCAAAGGATACAAGAAGCTGTATTGGGAATCGATTCAGGATCGACTACCACAAAAATAGTCGTGACAACCCCCGACGGCGCTATCCTTTTCTCGCACTACGCCCCCAATTTGGGGAATCCGATAGAAGCCGTCCGAAAAGGGTTGACCGAATTAAAAACACAATGCGATAAAAACGGGACGGTATTAAACATAACAGGCTCCTGTTCGACCGGATATGGAGAAGAATTGATAAAAGCGGCTTTCGGCCTCGACGGAAGCATGATAGAAACTATGGCCCATTACCGAGCCGCCCGACAAATGGCTCCCGATGTCTCTTTCATTCTCGACATCGGCGGACAAGACATGAAAGCTATTTTCGTCAAACAAGGAGCTATCACTCGCATGGAACTGAACGAAGCCTGCTCGTCGGGATGCGGTTCGTTCATCGAAACCTTCGCCCGCACATTGAAATACGACGTGTCCGATTTTGCCCGTTCCGCCTGTATGGCTTTGCACCCTTGCGACTTGGGCACACGCTGCACCGTCTTTATGAATTCAAAAATTAAACAGGTTCTGAGGGAAGGAGCGACAGTAGCAGATATAGCCGCAGGGTTGTCCTATTCGGTCGTAAAAAACTGTTTGTACAAAGTCTTGAAGTTAAAGGACGGCAAAGAGTTAGGAGAAACGATTGTCGTTCAAGGAGGAACGATGCATAACGATGCGATCGTCCGTGCATTCGAATTGGAAACCGGTAAAAAAGTCGTACGAAGTAATTTACCTGAATTGATGGGAGCATACGGCTGCGCCCTACAAGCTGCTTCTCAAAAATTGAATTCGCGCACGATAAACCAACTACTCGAAACTACCGAATATGCCAGCCGACAAATTCAATGCAACGGCTGTGAAAACAAATGTTTCGTATGCCGCTATACCTTCCCCAACGGTAATACGTTCTTCTCGGGAAACAAATGCGAACGAATTTTCACCAATCGGGGGGAAAGCGAAAAACCCGGACAGAACATATATACCAACAAATATGCTTTGCTGTTCGACCGGGAAACTCCGGAAACAGGCAACAGAACCATAGGTATACCCCGTGTCCTTAACATGTACGAGAACTATCCCTTTTGGCATGCTCTCTTTACTCGCTGCGGTATTCGGGTCGTACTGTCCGATATTTCAACTTTCGTCAGTTATGAGAAAGCTCTCAACTCGGTCATGTCGGACAACATCTGTTTCCCGGCCAAATTAGTGCACAGCCACATTCAAAACCTGATTCACAAGAAGGTGGAACGCATCTTCCTGCCATACGTTGTCTACGAGCACGAAAGCGACAAGAAAATGAACAACAGCTACAACTGCCCAATCGTCACCGGGTACTCCGATGTCATACGCAGTTCCATGTCGCCGGACATTCCGGTAGACTCTCCGGCCATCACTTTTGCCGACACTGGCTTACTCACCAAACAATGCACGAATTACCTAAGTTCTTGGGGCATATCGAAAAGAGATGCCGAGCAGGCTGTGAAATACGCGTTGAACGCCCAGAAACAATATTCGTCAGACATACGCCGAAAAGCCGAAAACATTGTCAGGGAAAGCCGCAGAAAAGAAGAACCGATCATCTTGCTCGCCGGACGCCCTTATCACACCGACCCGCTCATACAGCATAAACTTTCCGAAATGATAGCCAATCTGGGAGTAAACGTCATCTCGGACGACATAGTTAGAGACAACTCCGAGATAGAGACCCAAGACACTTACCTCATCAAACAATGGGCCTATATGAACCGCATCCTGAAAGCCGCTGAATGGACAGCCCGGCAAGGAAACGATATTCAATTCGTACAAATGACCTCTTTCGGCTGCGGACCCGACGCCTTTCTTCTCGACGAAGTAAGGGATATTCTACATCGTAACGGGAAACCCTTCACGCTTCTAAAAATAGACGATGTAAATAACATAGGTTCTCTGAAACTAAGAGTGCGTTCTTTGGTCGAAAGCCTGAAACAAACGCCGCTACGCGGAACGACAGAGAAATTCCGTACAACAGAAGTCTTTCGCAAAAAAGATCGAAACCGAAAAATCATAGCCCCTTTTATGTCGGAATACATCACACCTCTGTTAAAGCCGATTTTCAAATTGTCGGGGTACGACATAGAGGTATTGCCACCGAGCGATGCCTCCTCGGCCGAAACCGGTTTGAAGTATGCCAACAACGAGGTTTGCTATCCAGCCACACTCATTGTGGGCGATATTATCAACGCTTTGGAATCGGGGAAATACGATCTCGACAACACGGCCGTAGCCATTACTCAAACCGGAGGACAATGCCGTGCGACCAATTACTTGGCTCTTATTAAACGAGCCATGCTCGATGCCGGATTCGGAAATGTTCCCGTAGTCACGTTGGGATTAGGGCGAAAAGTTTCCAACGAACAAGAAGGCTTCGAACTGAAATGGCAAAAGATAGTGCCCGTCGCACTCAATGCCCTGCTCTACACCGATACGCTTTCTAAATTTTATCATGCCTCGGTAGTCCGGGAAAAAGAACGGGGAGCCGCGGCCCGATTGAGAGACAAATATTTAAACCTCGCCGAGCGTCCCATTCTTGAAAACGAGCCTCACAAGTTAGTGGAATATATCCACCTTGCAGCCCGGGAATTCAACGATATCTGTATGGACAAAACCTGTCCCAAAATCGGTGTAGTGGGAGAAATATTCCTCAAATTCAATTCCTACGCTCATCAACACGTCGTACGCTTCTTGTGCGAACAAGGTATAGAGGTGGCTCCTCCCATTTTATTGCCGTTCTTTATGCAAGGATTCGTGAACCGCGAGAACAAGGAAAAACTACTCTTAGAAAAGAAATGTATACCTCATTTCCTATCCAACTTATTCTACCGATACATCAATAAACGGATAGCCCTGTTTAACAGAACGGCATCCACATTCCGGTATTTCACACCCTTTACCGACATCTATGAAGAAGCGGAAGAGACGAAAAATATTGTCTCGGGTGCAGCTCAATTCGGCGAAGGCTGGCTACTACCGGCCGAAATCATAGCGTTCACCAAACAGGGTATAAACAACGTCATATCGTTACAACCATTCGGCTGCATCGCCAACCACATCGTATCGAAAGGGATAGAAAAGAAGCTGCGTATGCTGTATCCTGAATTAAATTTATTATCTTTGGATTTTGACAGTGGGGTGAGCAGCGTAAACGTAACGAACCGATTATTACTTTTCACACACAATTTAAGTGCCTAAAAACAAACGACTATGAATTCAACTTCAACCATCGCTCACCAAAAGACAGAGCAAACCGAAAATATAGAATCGCGTATTATCGAGGCGGCAAAACAAGAATTTATAAAAAAAGGGTTCGAGCAAACATCGATGAGCGATATTGCAGCGGTCGTAGGGATCAACCGTCCCACCCTGCATTATTATTTCAGGACAAAAGATAAAATGTTTCAAGCAGTTTTCGCCTCGATCGTTGCAAAATTTTTACCTCATATCGATACTATTTTTTCGACTCAGCAATCGTTCTCTGAAAAATTAGAAGATGTTATCGACGTCTATGTATCCATTTTCTCGACAAATCCTTTGCTCCCCAAATTCATCATAGGCGAAATTCAACGCGACGCCAACCATTTAATAGAAACTTTTTATAGTTTAAACCTCGATCAATATTTAAAACACATCGGAGAATTTCTTGAAAAAGAAATGGAAAGCGGAAACTTTAAGAAAGTCCCCCTCCCCTTTATATTCATGACACTTTACAGCCAACTGGCTTTCCCTTTCCTCAGTAAGAACCTTACCATGAAACTTTTTTTCAATGAAGACAAAGATACATTCAATGCCTTTCTACAAGAATGGAAACAACACATTATCTCGCAAATCACCTATCTTTTGAAACCGTAAAAGACAAAACGAAAGGAGGTGTCGTAATGAATGATGCACCCTCTTTGTACATAAAAAAGAAGGGGCGCATTGTGGCGCCCCTTCTTTCGTATAATACAAAACCAAGCTATTCGGCCGATGTAGCCAACGGGGCAGGAGTCGTATAAACACGAGCCTTCAACTCTTTGTCGAGCATATACAACCCGAAACCGTTATCTTTAATCATTTTCAAGCTATCGATTAATTCCTGAGCATTAGCCTCTTCTTCAATTTGCTCGTCGACAAACCATTTCAGCATATTGGCAGTACCGAAATCTTTTTCCTCATCGGCAAGCACACAAAGGTCATGAATCAGGGCGGTTACTTTTCTCTCATGAGCCAACGTATCTTCAAAAGCTTCGAGAGGTGATTTCCATTCGGTCTTCACACCGGCAATAGGAGCTAACGTTACTTTACCGCCACACGAGAGCACATATTTCATAAATATAGTAGCATGAGCTTGTTCCTCTTGGAACTGTATAGAAAACCAATTAGCAAAACCTTGATTTCCAGCCGCTGCAAAATGGTTGGACATCGAAAGATATAAATAAGCCGACCAAAACTCGGCATTCACTTGGGCATTAAGAGCCTCTTCCATTTTCTTGCTAAGCATAATTCTATTGTTTTTATTTATTGTTTCACAAAAATATAATATAAAATTAGAATAAATCTAATTTTAATATTTTTTATATAACCGGGTTCTTATTTCTATAAAAACACGCCCCCGTCGAATCACTTCGCCGGAGGCGTAATACCCTATGGCAGTAGGGACTTAACTAATAATTTATCATATACTTCTTCTCAGAGTTCATTTAACAATCTTGGTACTGTATCCGCCGCAACGCACTACATAAACGCCAGCGGGATAAGCAGACATGTCAATAGCACCCGATCCTTCTACGAGTTGTTTCATCACGAGAGTACCGCTCATGTTATAAACAGCAGCTTCGACCAGCTGAGCCGACTCTACACGAACAGCCCCGTTAGAACGGTCGTAATAAACTTTCACCTGAGCAACCACACTTTCTTCAACCGACGAAGGCTCGGTCGAAACGGTAAGTTTATCGAGACAAAAATACGTCGGCGTATTGATGCCATAATCACCCACATCGCTCGACTCCATCGTAAAGTAAATCGAAGTAATCTGTCCCAATTCACTCAAATCGACCCATTCCCAAGTATCGTTCAATTTCCAGTCGTCGGCATTCTCAGAACGGTAATCGGCCAAATAATATTCCACGGTTCCTGTCTCTGTGCCTTGCTCATCGATACCGTGAGCAACTAATTTAAACCAATCTCCCTGCTCGAATTTAGTCGAATAGGGATTCCCCTTCTCAATAGCATAATAGACATAAGGGTTGTTGCATACATAACACCCTACGGCATAATATGGAGCGGAAGTGTATACCTCGCAAGTTTTCGTATCGGAGGTCGATTCGGTATAGGCATCCCAATATGCACCTAAATAGGGAGTTCCCTCTCCGGCAAAGCCTCCCTTAGCCATACAGCCCCATTGATCATCGGTACCTGCCGATGCCGATATGGCAGTTACCTTGCTGGCAAAGAATCCATTTGAATAATTGGAATAAGGAGAAGCGTGCGAAAACATAAATTCTTGTGAATAAACAATCGCATCATTATTAAAAACATCTGCCCACAACCCGGACTCATCATACTCGATAGGAAAGTCTCCTGGATTCGACAAATCTAAAACGATGTTTTCCGCAAAAACCGCACTGCATACACAAACGGCAAAAACAAGTAATATTTTTCTCATGTCAAAAAAAAATTTAATTAGTTAATATTTATTGTTTGATTATTCGAATATACTCAGTTCTATCGTTTGCACACACCGACAACACATAAATACCTGCCGGTAAAGAAGATACATTCAAACGAGACTTCGACCCGACCATCGTATCACGATAAACAGCCACACCTCGAAGATCGAATACAGTCAATTCTGCGCCAACACAAGCTCTCACCGTCAGAATATCCCTGACAGGATTAGGAGAAGCTACGATTTTCAAACTTTCTGCATCCTCAATTCCACTAACTTCGGTTACATGCACCGAAACCATTTTTGTCTCTACCCGCCCATTCGAATTGACCGTTAACGAGAAACTCGTATCGCCCAATTTCTCACCGGAAAGAATCAAATCATATCCCTCGATTCGGGCAGAAAGAATAGAGGGGTCTTCTACCTTGACTGTCGAAACGACCGCCGCAGAAAGATTATCGGCATCGGAAACACTCTCTAATAGCGAAATTTTTACAGGAGAACTACCCACCGACAAATTATCGGAAATCGAGATAACCGGATATTCATTATCGGGGAATACCGGCATAGCCGGGAACCAATAGTATTTCTCAGGAAGTAACGTATTCAACAACTCGCCATTCGTCCCGTCCACTATGTGAATCCAATTGTTCATGTAATGGGACAGATAACCCGATTCCGTAGAAGTTACCACGACATTATCGGTCTGCGGGTCCACTCTCAAACCCGCGCCATAGAACATCTGCACATACTCCCCGTCTTGATCGGGCAAAGTAAAAAACGATGCATTCAATTCATCGGTATCTATATTATAGCGTACGACTTTATTTTTACTTTCATCGGCAAAATAAAGCAGGTTAGATTTATATGCTGCGCATAAACTCCCGGCATTCCATGCTCCCCATGTATCGGTGACCCGACAACCGGAGGGTAACGACCGAGTCCAAGTTTCGAACGAAACCGGATTTATCCTAACCAACGCATTTCCATCGGCAGCCCAAATATTTCCGTCTCGCCCCAACACAAGTGTCGCGATAGACGGAAGTTCGATAGTAGTTTGTAAGGTGTGGTTTTCGGCATCGATCACCAATACGCCCTCCGATTGCTTCGCAGCAAAGACATATTTACCGGCTCGGACCATAGAACCTATCTGACCCGAATAAAGACCTTCGTCATTCGAGGTCCCTTCTATCACATCGCCGACCTTCATGTTTTCAATATCGAAAACAAAAATTCCCGATGAACTTCCTATATATCCCGTCTTCTCATCTACACCCAAAAAGGAACGGCCGTCACCGCCGCCTATTTGATCAAAAGCCGCTATCTTTTCCAACGACAAGGCATCGGCCACGACCAGTCGCCCCCCTGTCGATTCTTCTTCGGTCGACTTCGCCTGTTTGGAAATCAAAAAGAATTTTTCACCGTAAATCGTTCCGAATTGCGTTGTGACACCCAACTTCTCATCGGGATTCTCCCGACGGAATATCCGGTACACCATTCGGCCATCATTCGTCAGGAAATTAATGGTTCCATTATCCCAGCCATACCAATCTTCATTGACAAAAAATATCCCTTGCGAATAATCGACAGCTTCCTGTATATATGGCTCTACCGCTACGGCATTAGCATAATCCGGTGTATCGCTACCGGGTTTATCGTAATAAAATATATAGGTATATCGATTTTGTATCGGCATTTTATTGATTTCGGTCTCAGCCTCGTTTCCGCTTTCGCTTCGGGCCAAACAATGCCATACTCCATCTTCCGAGACCGAAGGAGAATTCCAATGGTCCTCTTTGTCGACACACTCCCATTTCTTGAAATTATTCGGAGTCGCTGTAAATTGTCCCGTAGCATTATACTTAGGATAGGTCGTATCGCCGCCGACAACCAATGCAACGGTATTCTCCCCATTCAGGTCGAAACCCAATCCATCGACCGTGTAACCACCTTGTCGGCGCATCAGAGAAAACAAACGAGGATCCGTTTTCACCACATCGTTCAACATTTCCACGATTGTAGTTTCCTCCTCCCCTTTATAGCCCCACGCCAACGCTCCGGGCGTTTTCCCGTCGTTCCAAGCGATGACTAACATGGCTTCGACATTCCCTTCTCCTATCCAATAATTTATATCCGAAAAGGAAACGGCACGAACCGACATAGACCAACTGCCGAAAAAAGCTAAAAAAAGAAGTAAATATTTTCTCATCTTTCTATTTTTTTGGGAAGATGTCCCGGAGCCGAAACTCCGGGGACATCTTCGTTTTACTATTTCACAATCATAGACTTATCGCCTACAATCTTCTGGTTTTACATAAACTTTCGAAACTTCGATCGAACCGTCCTCATATACAGTTTTCACAATATTGATACCTTCCACGGGGCAAGGCAAAAGTTTCCCGTCCACCGAATAATATTCACGCAAACGCACCTCCTTTTCGACAGCCAGGTCATCGATACCGGTAGCCGTCGTTACCTTGAACAATATGCTAAACTGTTTATCCGACGTTGTCAATACCAAGTAGTAATAAGGATCGTTCGGCAAATCTTCTCCTTCACGAATTACGGTCACTTCGTTACCGGAGTACGACACGGTCAACTCCTGATCTTCGACAGGGAATCCGCTACGTATCAACATGGCCGAAACACTATCGGTATTAACGACAGTCCGATTAAACTCTATCACGAAAGTTTTCGTATCGGGTTTCACGTCTAACGCTTCCTCGCCATCGAAACTCATTGACGGAGTAGTCGATACTATTTCCAATTCATCTAACCACGGCATGATTACGAAATCCTTCCAATAGGTGGTCTGGGCATAGAATTGACAAGTTTGGGCAGGGACATAAATCCGGCAGGTTGTCGGCACTTTGGTAAATGTATTGGAACTTGCACCGGTCGGCGGTGTATTGTTAATATAGATACGTTCCAAAGAAGAACAACCATTAAACGTATAAGTGGAAACCGAAGCTATTTTGCCATTGGCAACTACTTTCTTTAACTTAGCATCATTGCGAAACAAACTCGATCCCAACGTAGTTATCCCTGTTCCCAAAACAGCTTCTGTCAAACTGGAACAGCCATAGAATGCCGAAGCTCCCAAAGAGGTTACTTTATCAGAAAGATTTACCGAAGTAAGACTTGTACAACCGTAAAATGCATTCGTCCCGATAGAAGTTATCGATTCGGTAACCGGCAATGATTTCAAGCCCTTACAATTATAAAAAGCAGAATTGCCGATAGAAGTCACTTTTTCCGAAAGTTCTACATTAACCAGATTCGTACAGCCGTGGAACATATAATTCGGCACAGAAGTAACGCCACCCCCTATTTTTGCAGATTCCAATCCCGTACAACTTTGGAACACATAAGTTCCCAGTTTAGTAACCCGATCGGGAATAGCTACCGATGTTAATTTCGTACAGCTTTTGAAAGCATAATCTTTTATCTCGGTAATGCTTGCTGTCAGCGGCAACTCGGTAAAGGCCGTACTTTGGAAAGCATATTTGCCGATCCCAGTAATATTCTCCGGCAGAACTACCGACGTCAAAGCGGAACAGCTGCTAAACATATAATCGGGAATAGAGCTTATACCTGTACCCAAAGTCGCCGATGTCAACTTCGTGCATTTCTCAAAGGCATAACTACCGATCGAAGTTACACTATTCGGAATAACAAGCGACTCTATCGCAGAGCAACCCGAAAACACATAATTACCGAGCGAAGTAATCTTATCGTTCAAAGGAATATCGACCAACGATGAACAACCTTTAAATGCGCTCGCCCCGATTTCGGTTACCGACGGACAAGATATCTGCGTTAACGCAGAACATGTATTAAACGTAAATTCACTTATTTTCGTCACACCTGTCCCGATAGTCACTGTTTCCAACGACTTGCAACCGCTAAATGCATAGCTGCCCAATTCGGTCACGCTATTGGGAATATTCAACGTTTGAACCGATACACCATAGAAAGCCCTGCTGCCGATCGACTGCAAGCCATCGTTAAAAGTTATGGCCGTTAAAGGATTATTATAAAAAGCCCAATCACCTATCGTTCTCACCGTAGCAGGCAAAACAAGAGAAGAAATTTTCGCACTGGCAAACGCACGTTCTCCAATAGTTTCGAGAGCACTTCCGAATGTTACGGATTCCAATTTCTCACAATCGCTGAAAGCATAATTACCGATAGCGGTCAAACTATTTCCCAACGAAACGGTGGCCAAAGAAGCACACTTGTTAAAGGCATAGTTACCAAGAGTACTCACACCGTCGGGTAATACGACCGATTTCACAGCAGTCTCGGCAAAAGCATAATCGCCGATTGTTTTCAAAGAAGAAGATGAACGCTCCTGTGTACCCAAAGTCACTGTCGCCAAAGCACTGCAACCGTAAAAAGCATAATTGCCGAGCGTTTCGACCCCATTCGGTATCGCAATTTCAGTCAAAGCGGAACAGCCGTTAAAAGCGGCTTCGCCAATAGCCGAAACATTTCCTAACCCGACAGCATTCAAAGCAGAACAACCGGCAAATGTACGAGTACCCACCGAGGATACCGTAACCGGCAATTCCACCGATTGCAAAGCCGAACAGCCATAAAAAGCCGAATCGCCCAATAAAGTCAAAGAGTTCCCCAAAGCAGCCGAAGCCAACTTCGTACAACCCTTGAAAGCCAAAGCCCCTATCGATTCCATACCTGCCGGCATACTTACACCGGTCAAAGCGATACAATTCTCGAAGGCCGAGCGACCTATGCTCTCCAATCCTTCACCCAAAGAGAGGGTTGCCAAAAGAGGACAATCGCCGAAAACCTCATTACCGATCGAAACCGTTTGCGCAGGCAACTCCACAGATGTCAAACGGCTGCATCCGTAAAATGCCCCTTCGCCGATTGTTTTCAAAGTCGAAGGAAAAATAACCGAAGTCAATTTAGCACACCCCATAAAAGCCATATCGTCGATACCGACTACCGTGTAAGATTCTCCCTCTATCAGGATAGTTTGGGGGATCGTCAAAATCCCCGAAAAAGAGGCATACGAATCGTCATACACCACGAGGGCAGTTCCCGGTTCCTCTCCCGGGGCGGTTACTACCGATTTATCGCCGACAACGAGCGTAACCGTATCGGTAGAAATCGTATCAAGCATGTTGCTCACCACACAATAATAACGCCCGGCATCGGAAGTTTCCGCCGAAACGATCGAATAAGACGACGCTTCGGCATCTTGTATGGCTACTTCGTCTTTGTACCATTGGAAATACAAACTATCGCCTTTGAACTCAGGAGCAAAAGTTACCGATTCTCCCGGAGAAACCGTCAAATCTTCGGGTTGAACTTTCACAGAAGGAGCTGTCGGCCCGTTTTTAGGAGCCGGCGCAAGAGGTTTCCACGATTGAGGCGACATGTTTACCGAAAAATTCCAACCGTCCCAACAACCGTCAGTCAATTTACGGCCCGTAATTCCAGTCCCGGAGTATCCCCAGGGATCGCTATCGCTCGATTTCAGCCAATAAGACCAATACCCTTGATACCAGCCCGATTGCCAATAGTCCTCGGGATCGGTACAGGTCCAACCGTCATATCCATACGACGAAGAAAAGATTATCCCGTTCTCATCAGGGGAAAGTGTTACTCCGTCCTTAGTAATAGAAAAATCGCCACTCTTGTTAACATCGTACCCAAAACCCGATACAGTGCTACCATACGCCGTTCCTGTTTCGGTCATAATGAAAAAACGAGGGTCGGAAGCAGCGATTGCACGCGCCATCGTTTCGCCGGTAGCTTCACCGTCCCAACGAAATCCCCAAACCAACGCCGAGGTTTCACTCTCGGCATTCCATTGTACGACGAACGCAGCGCGATTGGCCCCTTCGCCAGACCAGTTTTCGATCATGTCCATCGTGAAAGTTCCATCGACAATCGCCCTCGGCGATACCATCTGCGGCTTTGCCGTAGGGTGCGGACGACCTTGCACAAGGACTTGTGCAGGTAATTGTAAAACCGCAAACAGCAATACCATCAAAGCATAAATCTTTCTCATCTTTGTTAAACTTTTAAGTATTAAATAAATAGTTCTTTCTCATTCAATACTTGCAAGATACACCACTTATATGCTTCCAAAACTTTCCCGAACTTCCCGGCGTTTTTTTGTCACAGCTCATACCTCGCAAGCTTTTCGGACAATACACACGGCAGGTCTTCTGACTTACTCCGGTAACCGATGCCTTCCCAATCGTCATAATCAGTGGCTTTCAGTATTCTCGGGACCTTTTTGTGGAGCTTACAGCAGCGGGACTGTTCGGGACTTACACCCGATTCCCTTTTAATCGGCGGACCTTTTTCAAGTAGCCGAACCTGTGTGCACTATATTTTTTTAGTTATTTTCCTCTCGTTTCTTTCTATTTTTTCATAGTCATTCTTCTATATGTAAATCGGTAACACCCATTACTTCGGTCGAACATTCGCCCAACCAACCGTTGAATTGGTTCACTCCCGTATAAATTTTTATGAAATCGACACCCGGTAAATCGACCGGATTACCTTCGCTATCCACCGCCCAATCGATTTTAAAATTGGACTTTTCGCTACTGTTGGGGTGATTATCCGCATAACCCCAATCGTATGCGTAAAGGACATAATAACTCCCGTTTCCACTCTCGTCGATAGCGTTATCGGCAAGCCTGCTCCCTTTGAAAGTTATCGAACTTTCCGAAATCCATTGTGGATAATACGGTTGCTTATGGAAAGTGAGTTGCGATATATATCCTGTATTTCCATAATTGTCGGTCCACCGGACATACGTAGAATCCGTGATATTCGGATTGGAACAAGTCACCGACTCCTTGTTTTCATCGGGTCGATAGTAGGTTATCTCATAATTCTTCAAAGTCTCTTTTTTATAATATTCGCTACCGGCCAACTCGTACCATTCATCATCGGGAACGCCATTCCCGTTCGTATCGACCGAGACCATCACTATCCCGGGTTCGCTACTACCTCCCAACGGGGCATCGGGACGAGGATTGTCATTGGCATAAAATGCGTTACCCAATATTTTGAAATCGTATTCTCCCGGCCGATTGACAATCGTATGGTCGAAACCGACGACAATATATCCGCCGTAGCCTCCCAACGTGACCATCGTACGGGCGTCGTATGCCAAACAATCTTCGACTTTCTGCCGCATAGATTCTTCGGTATCTCCCTCGGTATATCTCGGAAGCTCATTGACAAACTGTCCCGGTGCAGGGCGATATTCATAAACCTTAGTTATGTAAGGGCTATAAGCTACCTCTTCTTTGCGAACGACAATACGCATAAGATGGGTTATGGGATTAGCCGCATCATAAATCTGGAATCGCAACCGATACGTTCCCGTTTCACTTGCTACAAACGTATAATCGCGTGTCGTCGCCACAATCGAATCGGTGACAGATACCGAATCGGACTCGTAAGAAAGAGCCCATTCGTATCGTTCTCCGGTAAAACCCGGGTGTAACGTCAAGCCCTTCATGCGTTCCACTACATACGTATCGTCAAGCCCTAATGTAATCATAGAAGGATTATCGGACTGACAAGAGGCTATCAGCAAAATCAAAGCCATCGACAAAACATACCACACTTTCTTCATATCGGTTTATTTATTTTTATACAAAAAAGCCATGTGCGCCGGAATATCCCCGGTACGAACGCTCCATTTTCTTATCCCGTCCCGTCCATAACAATGCAGATTTCCGCTCGACACGTAATTCTTGGCATCCGTTACATAAACGTCTCCGGTCTCGGGATTTACTTTCAATCCATAAGGGATTTCTATATCGGTTTCCGTACCGTCCTTAATAAAACTATTTGAAATCAATTCCCCGGTACGAACATCGATAATACCGTAAGTAACATTATTTTCTTGCGAAATATTACTCCACTCCACGCTATACAGATAAAGCGAATCGCCGCAAATATCCATCTCGCTGCAAGAGACATTCAAAGTATCTCTCACCTCCATGCGGTTTGTACGCTTATCTTTTTCCAGAACGAAAAGACGGGAAGGAATCTTCTCATAATCACCCCGAGATGAAACCCATAATTTCCCGTATTTATCCGCCCGGATACGATGCAAGTTAATTCCTACGGGAATCTTTCGTATCTGCGTCATCGTTTCGATATCGATCACCGAAACCGTATTATCATAATTCGGTTTACGATAACCGCCTGAATTAGCCACATAAATAAGGCCGTCTTGAATGACCAACTCATCGGGTTGATAACCCACCGTTACTTCGGCCGTAATTTCGAGAGTAGCGGTATCGACTTGAAAGACAGCTCCGAGCTGAGCATTCGGGTCTATCCCTACCGGACCTACATAAGCCGAAACATAAGCAAAACCTTTATCGAAGGCGATATATCGGCAATTAGGTATGTCCACTTGTCCCAATCGCTGACAAGAACGAGCATCGAGGACTTCGACCTTATGCGAACAGTTAATAACCGCATACATCTTGGAACCATATATCTGGACATCGTTACCCACATCGCCCAATTCCTTTACCACGTTAGGATTCTTCTCGGCATACAAGTTACGGACATAATAGCCGTTATCGAAATCGACGAAATCGAGCGTACATTTATTCGAACCCATATTCCCCTCGTTCAACAAATAA
The DNA here is from genome assembly GCF_022723415.1 of Barnesiella sp. NCBI lineage: Bacteria > Pseudomonadati > Bacteroidota > Bacteroidia > Bacteroidales > Barnesiellaceae > Barnesiella > Barnesiella sp. Next base: position 22,608 of record NZ_JAIJHU010000048.1, read on the forward strand.
AGTCCGGCATAATCAGACCGGCTGTTGTCTCCGAGCGGCAATCGTTCATATTCCGCCAAGATAATGACCTCGTCTTCCCGACAGGAAGTCATCAACGATATTCCCGCCAGCAGGATACACGAAACAATATGTGCGACAACCGATCTCATTACAATTCAATGGCAATTCCAAAACGATAGTTACGCATGGGCATAGGATAATTAAGAACGACGTCGTATGCCTGATCAAACACATTATTAACCTCGGCCGTCACTTTCAGGTTCACCGATTTTATCCGAAACGATTTCACCAAAGATATATCGCTCGTGTACCACGGCTGCACATAATTATATTCGATATTTTCTTGCTGATTGTACCGTTCCCCCACATATACGAAACTATAATTCAAACTCCAATCGTCATAGCTCAAATTCAATATGGCCGATCCGCTATGCCAGGGTATATACGGAATCTGGTCGCGATAATAGTTATCCCGAGGACTGGTTATATCTATCGCCTCTTGATAGGTGTATTGCACCTTCGTCATTAAACTTATTTCATACGGTAAACGGAAAGTCGCCGTAGCCTGAACGTCGACACCCCGGATATCGACTTTACCGAGATTGAGCATAGTCCACCGGAACTGCTGTCCTTTGGGATAGGCGATAATCTTGTCGGAAACGAGGTTATAATAAACGTCGGCTCCTGCATGAAACCCCGAAAGGAAACCCGTTTTCGGAGCGACAGCATAAGTAAATCCCACATTGTATTGCGTAGCGCTTTCGGGCTTCAATACCGAGTTACCCATATCGGCATAGTACAAGTCATTGAAGGTGGGCATACGATATATCTGTTTATAAAAAGCGCGAAACACCCAATTATATTTTTTAAACGGTTGATAAGAAAGAAATACCGCCGGAGTCACTTTACTTTTATTAGGCGCTTTCACTTGTCCCGATGCCTTCTCATCGACCAAAGTCGCCAAAACACTGGCCTGCATTTTCAAACGGTCGGCAAGAGAAAAAGCTGTTGCCGCCGAAATCCAGTGCGTGTACCGGTCGGCCGACATGTACTCCGACAAACCGTTCCACTGCATGTCGTATGCCACCGAGACGTCCCAATTTCTGAATATCGAATACTTATTGGCTACCGAAACATAAACCTCTCGCTGTTTATACTGGTTATCGACTCGCATCAGCTTATCGTCGTTATTCATATAATGGGTATAATCGAAAGCATACTTGGCATTCACCTTAATCCCATATTTGCGGGTAATATCCTGTTGATAGACACCCTGCACGAAAGAATTCCGGTCCCACAAACGCTCTCCGTTGCGCCACACGTTATTGACGATAGCCCCCGGAATCCCCCGCTCGGAACTATAATGATAAACATAGGCTTTCCAATAACCGTTGGGCAAGTAACCTTGCAATCCTCCTTCGAACCGAACGGCATCGATGTCTCCGTTTTTACGGGTAGCCGTGGTATCGTATGCCGTCTCTCCCGAAGGAGTCACCCGCCGGTAACGGAATTTATATTTCCCGCTCGAATTGATCCACTCGCTATTGAATGTCATGCTGACCGTCTCGCTAAGTTTATATTCAAACAAAACCGAAGGATTCAGCAAATCGAATGACCCGGCCTTCACAGATGCTTTCAAATGCGATTTTTCTCCCGGTTTAAATTTAGGGCGACGTGTCGTCAAATAGATAGAGCCCGCCGAACCGAACTCCCGAGCAGACTGGAATATCTCGCTTTTTTGACCGTTATACAACGATATTTCCTCTATATTTTCAAGCGAAAACTTGCCCAAATCCACTTGTCCGTTCTGAGCATTTCCCAACTGAATTCCATTATAATAAACACCCATGTGGTTTGTACCCATGCTGCGAATGTTGACAGTTTTCAATCCTCCCACGCCACCGTAGTCCTTAATTTGCAAACCGGAAAAATAACGTATGGCATCGGCGACCGAAAAACTATTCAACGCTTTCAGTTCCTTTCCGGTGAGCTTCTGCGAAGGAATCACTTCGTTATACCGGTTGGCGGTAACCATTACCTCTCCCAATGTCTGTATCGAGTCAAGAGAAGAAGAATCGGCATTCGCTTGTCCCACACCGCAAAGCAGCGACACCATCATACCCCACACACATCGATAAAAAGTCTTCATCGGCCTATCCTTTCATAAACAGCCTTCGGGTATAATACCTAAAAATCCATGCAAACAAGCGGCTTTATATTTACTCCGCAGATTCACAAGCTCTACCCCACGAAAGCTAATGACAAACAGCATGGCAGGTCTTCTGACTTACTCCGGTAACCGA
>NZ_JAIJHU010000049.1:0-24628 GCF_022723415.1 Barnesiella sp.
GTTGTCAGTGGTGTGAGGTATTTACTGCCGGTTCTCTTGCCGTCGGCGGTGTAATAATTCACGATAGCCGACCCGTTGCGGAACTGCACGGTGTCGGGCAGATTCAGCAAATTGTATCGTATGGCGACAATATCCCGGTCGAGGTCAGCCGTCATATTTCCGTTGGAGTCGTAAAAATAATCGAGTCCGTTATGATTATAGTCCCGATATTCTTTCATGTCGTATCGCCCCTGTTCTCCCACCATATCGGTAATCTCTACTACCCTATTCCCTTCATAAAACCAGTTCATCTCGTCTATCATTCCGCCCCTTCCCCCATTGCGATACAAATTTACCATATTACCATGCTTGTCATATTCATATTCGACATGATAACGGCCGCTGGAAAAATCACTGCCTGTCACCGAATAGGCCGAAGCCAGCCGGTCGTAGGCATCATAAGTGAAGCGATAGCCGTTCACAATCGTGTCGGTATCGGTGCGATATGTCCAATTCATCGCCGATATATTTCCGTTATAACGAACTTTCCCATAGTTTCCCATAAAGTTTTCGTAATACAAATTCTGTACAAAATCGACATCTTCTATCCGAGTGATCCAACCCTGCAAATTATACCGATATTTAGCATGCGTCAGTCCTCCGTCGATACTTTTGCTGGATATCCGTCCCAACTCGTCGTATTCATATATCCAATCGGTAGACAAAGAGTCGTTAACCGCATAATCGGTGCGGGTGAGGCGTCCCGAGCGGTCATAAGTATTTTCTACGGACTCCGATACCGATAAACGCCCCCGGGAATCCAAATGTTCCGTGTATGATTTAAGAATATTTCCCGAAAGGTCGCATTGAGCATAAGTCATTTCATAATCACCCGATACATGCCGAGTGCGTGTCTGTACGGGATTTCCATATTCATCGTAATAATAAACGGTAATCGCATATTTGCTCCTGTCCGTCAAGTCGAACACCTGCGTCCCGGTCAGCAAACCTTTGGCCGAGGAATAAGCCGCACCATATCCCTCCTTACTCCGATAGGCAAGCTGCGAAGCTGCCGTCCCCTCGATGTACAAAAAAGAATAGTCGTCGTAATAATTGACCGTGAGCAACCGGTAATCATTGGCGGCAGGCAGCAGAATCCTGAGGGTATAACCCATACCCGGCCACGCAGTATAACTATCGGCACGTTCCTCGACAAACAATTTTTCTTTACAATACTGGCGCAAGTCTCCGGGGCTGCGAAGCGGATTCGCCTCATAAGTATACAGCACTCGGGAGAGGGCATCATATTTGGTTATGGTCCAGAGACTTTCGCTCTGTTGATTGCCGTCCTGACTCATGACCAACCGATTAGCCCTATCGTAAATCATCTGTATCGATTTACAACCGGGCAAACGCTTCCCTATGCAGTTCCCCCGGTCGTCGTATTTATAGAGATAGGCATACTGTTGCAAAAGAGTGTGGCTGTCGGGATAATTGCCGGTATTATACATTCCGTCCACAGCCATCGGGGGCAGTACGTAGCACAGCCTGCCGTGGTCGTCATAAATGTAGTAAGTGTCATAACCGTTTCCCTGACGGGTCATAACCACTCGACCCGATTTATCGGTGAAACTCTCTTGCCAAATTCCGTCCTCGTCGGTTTCGCGAGTAACATAAAGAGCACCCGGGGTATACCGCCCCACTCGTTGTACCCCATCGGACGAAATTCGGAAAAGAACGACCTCTCCTGCCGTATTGCACCGATATGCAGCAGTCTTCGGGTGAGCGTTCCAAACAGCTCCGGGATTTTTCACACCGACTGTCCGGCTCAACGGTGAGTTTTCGTACAAAGTCTCCCGATAGAGATATGTGTCTCCATAATAACTTTGAGCCGTCTGCCCGTATGTAGAAGGATTCACATAACAGCCGTTGTTCCCCGATACGGGTGTGGGAAGCCCTTGACGATATTCTCTCCCGGCCTCGTCGTAACTAACCGTGGACAGCAGGTCGGCGCCCGTTGCCGTGAAACCCACTCGGGAAGTCTGTTCGGGACGACCCAGCCCGTCATAATAGACCACGGTCGCAAGCGCCTGCGAAGCCCCTTCGGCAGTTATCCGGCCGTCCTCTATATTCGCCGACGTACTACCGCCGGGAAGAACGACCTCCACGATATAATTCTTTTCAGACGACAAACTCAAAGGAATATCGACGGCAGCCGACACTATCGCCGACATGGGTGACAAAAAGAGTATAGACAAACTCATTGAAAAGCGGAGGGATCTTTTCATAGTATCGTGATTTTGTGTCTCTCCGTAAATTTATGCTTTTTTTTACATTTCCCCAAATATTTCACGCCTTTTTTTCATGCCTCGGCTCCAAACGACTGTTTTAACCCTCTTCAAACAAAATTCGGGAATTATTTTCGAGGAAAGCCCGATGAAACACATTCCCCCTATACATAGCATGAAAGCCGGCTCTTCCCATTATCCGGGAATCACCCTTCTCCGAACAATCGCACAGCATTGGCCGTGGTAGCCTCCTCCACCTCGGCAGTCGTAATATCCAGAATTTCGGCTATTCGCTTTGCCATATAAGGCAAATACGAAGGTTCGTTCCGCTTGCCTCGATAAGGCACGGGAGCCAAATACGGAGCATCGGTTTCGAGCAATATACGCCCGATGCCTACTTCTCGTACCATATCTTCGAGATGAGCGTTCTTGAAAGTAACGATGCCGTTTATCCCGAAATAATAGTCACCGGTTCCCCTCAGCAGACGCACCTGTTCGGCCGACCCCGTGAAACTGTGGAACACCCCTCGGAATGCCGGCACTCTGCCCGACTGCAACAGAGCCAATATTTCGTCGAATGCCTCCCGGCAATGAATAATCACCGGCAAACCCGACTCTGCCGCCCACCCCGTCTGCATCACAAAAGCCTCTTTCTGCTCCTCGGCATAGGTCTTGTCCCAATACAAATCGAGCCCTATCTCACCCACGGCGCAATACTCCCCGGAGAAAAGCAGCTCTCTCACCTGTCCAAGTCGCTCCCGATAATCGGCCTCCACCGACGTGGGGTGTAGCCCCATAGCCATACGGCAATAACCAGGAAACAAATCGTTCGTGGCATGCATGGCTTGCACCGTGTCGAAATCGACATTGGGCAATATCACTCGTTCGACTCCCGCTTCACGGGCGCGGCGCACCACCTCGACACGGTCTTCGTCAAACTCTTCCAGATAAATATGCGTGTGAGTATCAATCATCTTCGGGTCGCTTTTCTCCACTGCGATAATAATATACTACGCCGTAAGCCCGGCAACGGTTCAAACGGATTTCGGCAGGGAGATCGGCGTAATACGTTTCCACCTGATTCCACAAATCCAAGATAATCCGGTCCGCCTCCTCGCGCAAGGCATCCAATCCCGACTGGGAACGAGTCGTATTCAGTTTATAATTCTGTTGTTCCCGATAGGCTTCCTTGAAAATATCGTAATGCACGGTCACTTTCGCGATCGTAGGGTTATAAATAGGTGCGCCTCCGTGCGACACCCGTTCGCGTTCCCCCTCGATGAGACGTTCTCCCCAAACGAGAATGTGCTTCTCGCCGGTCAGCTCGGGCACGGCAAAATCTTCGGGGTCGAGCCCGTAAAACAACTTGTGTTCCTTACGCACCTCGTTACGCAACACCGCCAAATTAAGCACCTGTATGAAATGCGAGATGTACAACCGGGCCGTCTTCAAATGCGACTGATATTGTCGGTTGGCCTCGGCCTGAGCCGTATAGCAATACTGGAACTGCTCGACGGCACTTTTGAAACGTCTCAAAAGAACGCGGGCCTCGTTCAGCGTTTTATACGAAGCCGCCTGCTTGTCCACATCGCACTCGTGCTCCATCGCCACCGCTTTTTCGAGAGCGGCAAGGCGGGCTTTGTCTGTATTCGGTAACCGGCGGTAAGGCATTGTTTCTGAAAAATTTTAGTGATCTCGTTTTATCAATGAATTCGCCAAATCGTATAAGGGCTGCTTTGCCGCTTCGTCCACTCCGATTTGCCGCAAAGCCTCTATCGCCCGACGACTGTATTCGTCGACCTGCCGCAGACACAAATCGCCTGCACCGACACGGTCGTACAACGCCGTCACAGCAGCTATCTTCTCGGAAGGATCGTATTCGGCTGCGCTCAACCAGCGGGACAACTCCTCGGCATCTTTCCCTTCAACCCGTTGCCGGGCATTGATGAGCATATACGCTTTCTTGTTATTCAGAATATCGCCTCCTATCTTTTTCCCGAAACGGGCAGGGTCGCCATACACGTCCAACCAATCGTCCTGCAACTGGAACGCCAGTCCCAAAGACTCGCCGAAACGGTAGATACAATCCGCATCCGTCTCGCTCGCTCCGCCTATAATCGCCCCTATCTTCAACGCTCCCCCCAACAGCACGGCTGTTTTCAGGCGAATCATCTCGATATATTCCGCTTCGGTCACATCGTCCCGACGCTCGAATTCCATATCGTATTGCTGACCCTCGCAAATTTCAAGAGCCGTTTTCAGGAACAACTCGACGACAGCCCCCGTGTGCGGAGCCTCTGTGCGGGCGATATAACGGAAAGCGATGATCTCCATAGCATCGCCCGAAAGTATGGCCGTATTCTCGTCCCACACCTTATGCACCGTGGGTTTACCCCGGCGCACGTCGGCTTTGTCCATCACATCGTCATGCAACAGCGTGAAGTTGTGAAACACTTCCAACCCCATCGCCGCATTCAATGCCCGACGATAATCGCCCGCAAACATCTCGCAAGCAAGCAACGTCAACAACGGCCTCACGCGCTTACCGCCCAACGACAACTCATAACGCACGGGAGCATACAATCCATCGGGTTCGGCGGCATATTCTATCTTCGAAAGTTCAGCTTCTATCGCATCGAAATATCTTTGCAGTTTTTCCATAAACTACTTGAAAATTTTTATGTTTTACATAGAACAGAGTTCAAAATTAACGATTTCCATCGATTCGAGCAAACATAACTCACAATATAATACGAATAAAGTTCCGATACAAACTCGTTCCGCCACATACTTTATTGTCCTTTTTCCCGTTAATAAATCATCGGGAACCATTCTGCCGAAAGCAAAATTCAATCACGCGACTTTCTGCCGACCGGGAATTTTGGCTATCTTTGAAACCCGAAAACAATTATGACACATACGTTTCGATATATAACGGTTCTTCTGGCGACTGTCACTACATGCTTCGCCGGGAGGGGACAAGAGGGGAAAAGCTCGTTCGACTTTCTCAATATCCCCACCTCTACCCACGCCTATACGTTGGGAGGAACCAATATATCCGTCATCGACGAAGATATAAACCTCGTCAATCAAAACCCGGCTCTGATGGGACCCGAATCGGATTTACAACTCGGGCTGAACTACATGAAATACGTCGGGGAAATCAATCTGGCAGGAGCCACTTTCGGAAAGGCGGCCGGAGAACGGGGAGCATGGGCGGCCGGCATACAATACTACGGGTACGGCAAAATGAAAAGTGCCGACGAAACCGGCGTGATCACCGGTGAATTTTCACCCAAAGACATCGTCTTCAACGGTATCTACGCCCACGACATCACCACGACCTTGCGGGGTGGAGTCAATGCCAAAGTCATCTACTCCTCTTACGAACAATACACCTCTTGGGCGCTTGCCGTCGATCTCGGCCTCAACTACTACAACGCCGACAACGACCTCTCGCTCTCGCTGGTAGCACGCAATCTGGGTGGACAAATCAAACGTTACAACGACACTTTCGAACGCATGCCGTTCGATTTGCAGATAGGCTATACGCAAAGCCTCGAACATGCGCCCATACGGGTATCGGTCACCGCTCGTAACCTCACAAGGTGGAAACTTCCCTACCCCGCCATCGAAAGCAGCTCTTACACCGGGAGCGATGAAATCGTTGAAAAAAGCGGATTCGTGGACAACCTTTTCCGCCACCTCATTTTCGGCGTGGAGTTCCTGCCCACCGACCGCATTTACATAGGAGTGGGGTACAACTACAAAACCCGCACCGACATGCGCACCGCTCACCGTAACTTTCTCTCCGGATTCAGCATAGGTGGCGGAATCAAAGTCCGCATGTTCGGCATAGGTGTCGCCCTCGCACAACAACACACGGGAGCGACCACGCTCATGGTCAACCTCTCGACCAATCTTTTCGAATTCAAAAAATAAATGCTTATGAATAAACCTGAACCTCGGATAATCATCGCCGTCGACGGCTTCTCTTCGTGTGGGAAAAGTACGATGGCGAAAGCTCTTGCCCGGAACATAGGCTACATTTATATCGACAGTGGCGCGATGTACCGCGCCGTCACCCTCTACTGCCTCGACCACGGTCTCATCGACGGCGACACGGTCGATACCGATACGCTGAGGTCCCTCATGGACGACATTCAAATCGATTTCCGCCCCGATCCCGAAACGGGTATGACACACACATTCCTAAACGGAATCGACGTAGAGCGTGAAATTCGCTCCATGCGAGTATCCGACAAGGTAAGCCCCGTTAGTGCCATACCTTTCGTGCGCACGGCGATGGTCGCCGCACAGCAAAAGATGGGCGGACGGAAAGGCATCGTCATGGACGGGCGCGATATAGGCACGACTGTATTCCCCCATGCCGAACTGAAAATATTCGTCACGGCCTCGGCGGAGACTCGGGCACAACGACGCGTCGACGAACTGAGGGCGAAAGGTATCGATGTCGATTTCGACGAAGTGGTCGCCAACATCAACAAACGCGACCACATTGACCAGACCCGTAAAGAAAGTCCTTTGCGCAAAGCCGACGATGCCATAGAACTCGACAATTCCCACATGACAATCGCCGAGCAGGACGCATGGCTCATGACCCGGTACAAAGAAACCGTCAAAAAACTTCGATAAACCACCCGCAAAGGTAGAAAGGAGACAGGTTATGGCACGCATAGAAATAGACGAACATTCGGGTTTCTGCTTCGGTGTAGTCACGGCTATCCGCAAGGCCGAAGAAGAACTCGACCGCACCGGACGACTCTACTGCCTCGGCGACATCGTACACAACAGCAACGAGGTGGAACGACTCAAAGCCAAAGGGCTCATCACCATAGACCACGAGCAACTCAAACAGTTGCACGACGTGAAAGTATTGCTGCGAGCCCACGGCGAACCTCCCGAAACCTACCGAATCGCCGCCGAGAACAACATCGAAATCATTGACGCCACCTGCCCTGTCGTGTTGCAACTGCAACGTAAAATCAAAACCGCATACGATTCCAACCCTCCCGGAGAGGCGCAAATCGTTATCTACGGCAAAACCGGACACGCCGAAGTCAACGGACTGGTGGGACAGACCCACGGCAAAGCCGTCGTCATCGAGGGAGACAAAGACCTCGACAAGATAGACCTCCGCAAAAAACTGTTGCTCTATTCCCAGACAACTAAGTCGGTAGAAGGTTTCCGCCACATCGTCGACGAGATAAAACAGCTGAAACCCGATGGACAATTCGAATCGTTCGACACCATCTGTCGGCAAGTCGCCAACCGCATTCCCAATATCAGGGAGTTTGCCCGCCGACACGACCTTATCCTGTTCGTTTGCGGGAAAAAGAGCTCCAACGGACGGGTGCTTTTCGGAGAATGCCTGCAAGTCAATCCCCAATCCCGACTCGTTTCCGACATCAGCGAAATAGACCCCACATGGCTCGAAGGAAAAGAGAGCATAGGTATCTGCGGAGCTACCTCCACCCCCCGCTGGCTCATGACCGAAGTCCAAGAATACATAACCCGGTTATTGGAAACGACCGGCTCTACTGCCACCCGATGACCGACCGTATTTCTGTGAATACCCAAAAGCAAGCATAATCCGGCTCAGCCCGGATAAGTTTACTTCGATACTCTACACAAAAATAGATTCTACCCCTACCTTTCATTTTGGTAAATAGTTTATCAAAATGAAAGGCATTTGCGCTCCGAAAAACCGACTATCACCATAATAATCAACAATTTAATCATATCCCCACAAAAATGGTCTGCCATTTGTCGTGCAAGAGATATGAAACTCTACATCATATCAAACAGACTGCCGGTCAAGGTAAGCGAAAAAAACGGAACGTTTTCATTCACCCGAAGCGAAGGCGGACTGGCAACGGGGCTCGATTCTCTTCAAACTGCTTACGAAAAGCATTGGATCGGGTGGCCGGGAATTTGTGTGGATAATGATAGCGACAAACAAGCGATCGGGGAAAAATTGGAAGAACTAAACTTTCACCCCGTATTCCTGTCCGACACCCAGATAAAAAATTATTACGAAGGTTACAGCAACAGTACCATCTGGCCGCTGTGCCACTATTTCTTTGCCTATACATTGTACAAGGACACTTTCTGGCAAGCCTACCGAGAAGTAAACAAGCGATTCTGTGAAACCATCTGCCGGCTGATAGGCCCCGAAGATAAAGTATGGGTACAGGATTATCAACTGATGTTATTGCCCGGTATGCTTCGAGAAGCCGTTCCCGACTTGTGCATAGGCTATTTTCATCACATACCTTTCCCGTCCTATGAACTCTTCCGCATATTGCCCGAACGGGCCGAGATTCTCAAAGGTCTGTTAGGAGCCGATTTCATAGCTTTTCACACTCACGACTACATGCGACACTTTATCAGTGCGGTAGAACGCGTGCTGCGCATGAATTTCAAATTGGACGAAATACAGTTAGGCAATCGGGTCGTACGAATAGATGCCCTTCCTATGGGGATTAATTACGACCTGTACCACAATGCTTCTACACAACCGGAAGTCCGTCAAGCGGTCGACCGCACGAGAAAACTGTTCGGAGATCACAAGTTGATTCTCTCCGTGGACCGCCTCGATTACAGTAAAGGAATCCTGCACAGGCTGCGAGGCTTCGCCGCCTTCCTCGAACATCACCCCGAATATCATGGCAAGGTCGCTTTGGCTATGATCATAGTCCCCTCGCGCGACCACGTAGGCAGTTACGCCCAATTAAAGACCAAAATAGACGAAGAAATAGGCTCCATCAACGGGGCGTATTCTACGATGGATTGGACTCCGGTATATTATTTCTATCACGGATTTTCTTTCGAGGAACTGACAGCCATGTACCACATGGCCGACATAGCGCTTGTGACACCCCTCCGGGACGGAATGAACTTGGTAGCCAAAGAATATGTAGCCGCCAAAAGCGAAAATCCCGGTGTATTGATTCTCAGCGAAATGGCAGGAGCAGCCGTCGAATTGACCGACGCTCTGTTAATCAATCCCAATGACACGGGACAAATCGAACGGGCAATTTGTCAAGCATTGGAAATGCCCGTAGAGGAACAGTTGCGACGGCTGCAAAACATGCAGAAAATCATCTCGACCCAAACCGTCGACAAATGGGCTGCCGACTTTACCGACGAGTGGAACGATATTTGCCGCAAGAACATCTCCTTCCGCAAAAAACAGATTACAGCAAACGCGATAGGCACTATCAAACAAGAGTACAATAGAGCGAAAAAACGGCTCATTCTTTTGGACTACGACGGAACATTGGCGGCTCTCAAACCCCGCCCCGAAGATGCCGAGCCGACACCCGAACTCATAGAAACGCTACAAAAACTTTGTGAAGACTCCGACAACCACATCGTTATCAATAGCGGGCGCGATCATTTCACATTGGAAAAATGGCTGGGGAACCTTCCGGTCTCGATAGCTGCGGAGCACGGAGCATTCTATCGGGAAAACGGGCTATGGCACAAAAACATCAACAAACCGGTATGGAGCGCAGGTTTGTTATCTATCCTCAAACTATTCGTAGCGAAAACACCCCGTTCGCGTCTGGAAGTCAAAGAAACCGCTATCGCATGGCACTATCGGGAAAGCGATGCTTGGCTGGGAACTTTGCGTGCCCAACAATTAGCCAACGAACTTGTTTCTATCTGTATACAACAGAAATTGCAAATCATTCAGGGAGACAAAGTAATCGAAATAAAATCGCCCGACTACAACAAAGGCTCGGAAGTTTCCCGCCAGCTCAAAAAAGAATATTACGATTTTATTTTGGCTATCGGCGACGACACCACCGACGAAGATATGTTCAAGGCCCTGCCCAAAAATGCGGCAACCATAAAAGTGGGTTACGTCTCCGAAACCGCCAGATACAACTTGCCATCGCAGGAACAAGTCCTCCCCTTGTTGCAAACATTGGTAAATATTTCGGGTGAGTCATCGACCAACGATAAAGTCCGAAAAGGATTGAACTCCGCATTACATTTCTTTAAAGAACTACTAAACTTAAAATAAAACCGATGAATAACCTCAACTATGGTGTAATTGGAAACTGCCGGACGGCAGCGCTCATATCAGAAAAAGGGAATATCGAATGGTTGTGTTTCCCCGACTTCGATTCGCCCTCTATCTTCGCGGCACTGCTCGATAGGGACAAAGGCGGTTGTTTCGGATTCGAAGTGTCGAACGAATATCACATCTCGCAATCTTATGTACCTCATACCAATATACTATCCACCCATTTCTCTTCCGACGAAGGAGAATTTGTCGTGCTCGACTTCATGCCGTGCTACCGTTCCTATGAAAAAGAGCACTATCTGCCCGCAGAAATATATCGTTATATCCGTTGGATAAAAGGGACACCCCGGTTTAAAGTAAATTACAATCCGGCTCCCGATTATGCACGGGGAAAAGTCATACACAACATTACCGACGAATACATCGAAACTTATTGTTCGTCCGAGAACAAAGACCGACAATACCTATACTCTTCCCTGTCTTTACAAGACATCGAACAAAAAAAGGAAATCACGCTCCAACGAGATGAATTTTTCCTGCTGTCATACAACGAAAAGGTGATTCCGATAGACATTGAACGGGAAAAGCTCGAATATTGCCGCACATTGGTCTATTGGCTCAACTGGACGAACCGGACTAAAAAATACTCGCTCTACAACGACGTTATAGAACGAAGTCTGTTAGTATTGAAGTTAATGTCTTATTACAACGGAGCCGTATTGGCGGCACTCACTACGAGCCTGCCCGAAACCGTCGGCGACGTCCGCAACTGGGACTATCGTTTTTGTTGGTTGAGAGATGCATCCATGTCCATCGAGACCCTCTTCCAAATCGGGCATGCAGGAGCGGCTCGCAGATTTATGAAATTCATTCAATCCACCTTCGTCGCCAAGCACGAGTCTTTTCAAATCATGTATGGCATTCGCGGAGAAAGGCAATTAAAAGAAATCATTCTGGACCACCTTGACGGATATAAAAACTCCAAACCGGTGAGAATAGGAAACGATGCCTATCACCAAAGGCAAAACGACTCGTTCGGTTATCTCATGGACTTGATCTACCAATACTATCGACTCATGCCGGGGACGTTAGACGAGATAGAAGACATGTGGGAAATGGTGAAGAGCATTCTCGCCACAGTCGAAGAGGAATGGAGAGAACCAGACAAAGGAATCTGGGAAATCAGAGGGGAAAGCCAGCATTTCGTCTCCTCGAAAGTAATGTGCTGGGTCGCTTTGGATCGGGGAACGAAAATCGCCAATATGCTAAAAAAATACAAATATATCGAACGCTGGCAGAAAGAAGCCGACAAGATAAAAACCGATGTGATGACCCACGGCTGGAAAGAAAAAATCCACAGTTTTTCCCAGACCTACGAAAACACGGCCTTAGATTCCTCCCTACTCCTCATGGAGCCCTACGGCTTCATCGAAGCGAACGACATTCGTTATCACCAAACAGTGAAAGCCATAAAAAAAGCGTTGTTACACAAAGGCTTGATGTACCGATACAACAGCAAAGACGACTTCGGACTACCCTCCTCGGCATTCACGATATGCACCTTTTGGCTCGTGAGGGCTCTTTTCGTCATAGGAGAAAAAGAAGAGGCCCGCTGCCTGTTCGATGAAATACTGAAATGCTCCAATCACTTGGGTCTGTTCAGCGAAGATTTGGACTTCGACACCAAAGAACAATTAGGGAATTTCCCCCAAGCCTATTCCCATCTGGCTCTGGTAAACACGGCCATTCTATTTGCAGAAGAAGACAAGAAATTATCGTTCATTCGACCCTAAAAAAACAGAAAAGAGGCGGTATTACGAAAACATTTCTTCACAATATCGTCATCTCTACTGTACCGGTATTTGACTTTTAATTTCTATATTTGCCCAAAAAGCAAAAATAGGAGAAGGTGCAGCATAAAATTAGCGCAAGCTCTTTTTTCTACATTCACCTTTCACTATCTTTGCTATCAATTAAACAATATAGGTTATGTCGCAAATTAAATGTGTAGGTATTTTAACTTCCGGTGGCGATGCTCCCGGAATGAATGCGGCCATTCGCGCGGTAACTCGTGCAGCCATCTACAACGGATTCGAGGTAAAAGGTATTTATCGAGGTTATAAAGGTTTGATTACGGGAGAAATAACCCCTTTCAAAACGCAAAATGTAAGTAACATCATACAGTTGGGAGGTACGATATTGAAGACAGCCCGCTGTCAAGAATTCAAAACGCCCGAAGGACGAAAAGTCGCTTACGACACACTCGTCAAAGAAGGCATAGATGCCCTTGTCGTAATCGGAGGAGACGGAACATTGACCGGTGCGCGCATTTTCGCCACCGAATACAACTATCCCATCGTAGGATTGCCAGGAACGATAGACAACGATCTCTATGGAACCGACACCACGATCGGATACGATACGGCACTGAACACCATTATGGATGCCGTCGATAAAATACGCGATACCGCAACGTCCCACGAAAGACTTTTCTTTATCGAAGTCATGGGTCGCGATGCCGGATTCCTCGCTTTGAACGGAGCCATCGCTACGGGAGCCGAAGCAGCTATTATTCCGGAGATTTCGACCGAAGTGGACCAACTCGAAGAACTCATCAAGAACGGATTCCGCAAATCGAAAAACAGTAGTATCGTGTTGGTAGCCGAAAGTCCCATCACCGGTGGAGCCATGCACTTGGCAGAACGGGTACAGAAAGAGTACCCGCAATACGATGTCCGCGTAACTATTCTGGGACACATTCAACGGGGAGGTTCACCCACGGCGCACGACCGCATTCTGGCCAGCCGCATGGGTTCGGCCGCCATCGATGCCCTGCTCGAAGATCAACGCAATGTCATGATCGGTATCCGCAACAACGAAATCGAATATATTCCTTTCAATAAAGCTATCAAAAACGACAAACCCATAGACCGAGAATTACTCAACACGTTGAGAAAACTCTCGATCTAATCACGGGGAACAAAAAATTTCATTGCACGGGGCTGCCTGATTTTATTCCGTCAGACAGCCCCGGTTTTATTGGGAAAAGACCGACCTACACCCTCACCCGGTCCAATGGGTCGAGCAACTTGTAAAGCAAGAAAAATTTTGGCTTGGTAGAAATTCAGAAGTGATTTTTATGCAGCTAACTCCTCTCTCCCCCTGCCGTGTCCCGTGGCATTACGAGGTGGCACAAAGTGCCGGAGGGGTTGGCAAATACTGGTAGTGGAGCGAAATAGGAGAGAAGTGTTATTACTCCCCCGGTAACGAGAACAGAATTGTGCATTACCTTCCACTCCTATGTTTATTACTTCCTGTAATTACAATCATGTAAGTGGTCATTAACAAATCCTGTTGATTGTAAAAAGGCATAGCAAGTAGTTGTCCCAAAAAACTTGAACCCTCTTTTTTTCATATCTTTGCTTATTGCATCTGATTCGGGTGAGCAAGAAGGTATTTCGCTCAGTGAGTGAAATGTATGGGTTATTGGCTGATTATCGGGGAAGAATGACAATATGTAGTTAAAGAAACTCCCAAATTCTTTTTGAATGGCGATAAATAATCTTGCATTTGTTATTGCCGATTTGATTTTCAACCTGTTTTTTATAATTCCGTCAAAATGCATTAACCGTTCGACATCTTCTTCGGTCATCTGTGCTACTGTTGCAATTTCGAAATTATGAAATGCGGCACGATAGCCTTCGCGTTTTTTTAATATTGTTATCCAACTTAGTCCGGCTTGGGCACTTTCCAACAAGAGAAATTCGAATAATATCTTGTCTTCTTTTACTAATCTTCCCCATTCATTATCGTGATATGCCACATAAAGTTCATCAGTACCACACCAACCGCAACGTCCATTTATCAAATTTTGCATATGATTCAAAAAGATTATTCACTAATTTACAACTCTAATTACAACAAAAGTATCAATAAAATACCATCTATCAATTATTCGCGAATAACATTTTGTTATTTTTGATGTATGATTATAATTATAGTTTTGTTCACACACCTTTACATTGAGACTGAACGGGACAATGTTATAGGTTGTAGCTTATCGCACTGCTCTTCGAACCATTCAAATATGGACTGACGGTTAATCACAGAAACTAATTTTGGCTTGTCAGTAGGGGCTTTCACCACTTGAAATCCTGCCTTTTCGGTCTTGAATTTCTATCTGTGTACTTCCGAATAGAGTTTTCTCTCATACTCTATGTCTTATCCTAGACGAGTGTTACAGTCCACCTACCGAACCGCTCGTGTGTATTTTTTTACAGAACTTTGTGAACTTTATTCGTCCCGAATGAGGTACGTGAAATTCGATAGGGGAGATGTCATGCAGAGCCGGAGTGGGTGAAGCCACTCAAAGTAACGTTTCAATCCTCTCCCCCTACCGTGTCCCGTAGCCTTACGGGGTGTCGCAAAGCGATAGGGGGAGGTGGCACGACGTGACGGAGGGGTTAGAAAATACAAGTAGGGAGAAAGTTAGAATGTTTTTCTGAAAAGAAAATCGACAGGTTCGCCACACCGATTCGGCAATTCTCCTCAATTCTCGAATAAAATTTGCATTTGCTCCCGACTTGTTTTATCTTTGTTTTTCTTAGATTTCGAACTATGGAAACGTCCGATCAACAATACACCAACGAAGAGCAACTTATCGAAGATAAATTTCAAGAACTGCTCAACGGATATCTCAACTCCAACCACCGGAAGAAAGTCGAGATTATCGAGCGTGCGTTCAAATTTGCCAAAGAAGCCCACAAGGGAATACGCCGACGATCGGGCGAACCCTACATACTGCACCCTATCGCCGTGGCTCGTATCGTCAGTCAGGAAATAGGTTTGGGCTCTACATCGATATGCTCCGCCCTGTTGCACGATGTAGTGGAAGACACCGAATATACCGTCGAGGACATCGAGAACCACTTCGGGAAAAAGATAGCATCCATCGTCGACGGGCTCACCAAAATATCGGGCGGTATTTTCGGCGACCAAGCATCGGCTCAGGCCGAGAATTTTCGACGGCTGTTGCTTACCATGTCCGAAGACATTCGGGTAATCCTCATCAAAATGGCCGACCGTCTGCACAACATGCGCACGCTCGGTTCCATGCTTCCCAGCAAACAATATAAAATCGCTGGCGAGACACTCTATATATATGCCCCGTTGGCCCACCGTTTAGGATTGTTCGCCATAAAGACCGAGTTGGAAGACCTCGCCTTCAAATACGAACACCCCGAGGCTTACAACCAAATCAAGCAGAAAATCGCCGAGAGCGAAGAATCGCGCCAACAAATCTACAACAACTTCTCCAAGCCGATTGTCGCGAAGCTCAAAGAAATGGGGCTCGAATTCGAGATGAAAGCCCGGGTAAAATCCATCTATTCCATTTGGAACAAGATGGAGTCGAAACACATACCTTTCGAGGAAGTCTACGACCTCTATGCGGTTCGTATCATTTTCAAATGCCCCAACGAAGCCGACGAGAAAAAAGAGTGCTGGGCCATTTACTCGGTCATCACCGACATCTACAAACTGCACCCCGAACGCACCCGCGACTGGGTGAGCCGCCCCAAAGCCAATGGATACAAAGCTCTGCATCTCACGGTCATGGGTCCCGACGGCAATTGGATAGAAGTACAAATACGAAGCGAAAAAATGGACGAGATCGCCGAACGGGGATTCGCTGCCCATTGGAAATACAAAGTGGGAAACTCCGACGAAGAGTCGGAACTCGACATCTGGCTGAAAACCATCAAAGACATTCTCGAACACCCCGAGCCCAACGCCATCGATTTTCTCGACACGATAAAGCTCAACCTATTCAGTACCGAGATATTTGTCTTTACGCCCAAAGGCGAGCTCATCACATTGCCCAAAGACGCCACGGCACTCGATTTGGCTTTCACTCTGCACTCCGACCTCGGCTTCCACTGTATCGCCGCCAAAGTAAATCACCGGCTAGTACCGCTGAACCAAAAACTGCATAGCGGCGACCAAGTGGAAATACTCACCTCCAAATCGCAAACACCCAAAGAGGAATGGCTCAACTTCATCACCACGGCCAAAGCCCGAAGCAGACTGACGGCATCGTTGCGGAAAGACCGTCGAAAAATCATAGCGAAAGGAGAGAAAATACTGAAAGAATTCTTCGAAAGCAGTCACATCGAATACAACAACGATGTAGTTACCAAAATATTAAGCAACCTCGGCATACGACATCGGGACGATCTGTTCTACAAAATAGGAAATGACGAGATAACCCCCAACGAAAATATCAAAAAGATCATCAAGGGCAAAAGTCAAAATCCCTTCATGCGGTATCTGAAACTTTCGTTCGGCAGCAACAACGGGAAAAACGAACAGCCCAAACCCGTCACTCCTCAGCAACTTACGATAGACCGCAAACAGACCTACATTCTGCGAGACGAAAACGGAGTGAAAAACTATAAAGTAGCGGATTGCTGTTGCCCGATACCCGGTGACGACGTCTTGGGATATGTGGAAGACGACGAGACCGTAGTCGTGCACAAAAGAGAATGTCCCGTAGCCATGCGACTGAAATCGAGCTTCGGCCCACGGTTGGTATCCACGCAATGGGAAGCCAGCGAATCGCTCTCTTTCCCGGCCAAGATAGAGATACAAGGTATCGACCGGATAGGAATCCTCAACGAAATCACCCGGGTGATTTCCAATGAATTGATTATCGACATGAGAGGACTCACCATAAAAGCCAACGAAGGTGTATTCACCGGGACGGTCAACATCATGGTGCACGACACCCGCGTCGTAGAATCGCTTTGCAATAAATTACGTAAAATAAAGGGCGTACAGAAGGTCGCACGCTGTAAAGAATAACCCGTAGAATCATGGATAAAAACCGTATACAAAAATTCCTGTCCAGCACACGTGTCTTGCAATTTGTCTTTTTCGTGGCAGCAGTGACATTGGTTACCTATTTCTTCCCGAGAGAAGGAAAATTTCGTTACACCTTTCAGGAAGGTAAACCGTGGAAGTACGGATTGCTCACCGCTCCGTTCGACTTTCCCGTTTATAAAGACGAAGCCGTCATTCAACAAGAGCGCGACAGCATCATGCTCGACTTCCAACCGGTCTTCTCACACAACGAATCGATAGAGAAAAAGTCCGTCGACGACTTCGAAAAAGCATTGAGCAACTATACGGAAATGTCTATCCCGCCGACTCTCCGCAAGAACTTGGTCCAAGCTCTGCGAGAAGCCTATCGGAAAGGAATCGTCTCTTCCGAAGCATACACCCGGCTGCAATCCGGGAAATTCAAGGAAATACGAATCCTCGAAAACAATGTCGCGCGCGAAATACCGGTATCCGAACTGCAATCTGCACGGGAAGCCTACGAGAACATGCTCAATAAATTCCCCGACTCCTACTCGCATCATATTTTACAAACCTGTAACCTGAACGATTTTCTAAACACAAATATCGCATTCGACAGTATTACGACCGACCGGCTCAAAGACAATCTGTTACAACGAATCGCTCTTTCCGACGGTATTGTTCAAGCCGGAGAACGTATTGTCGACCGGGGCGAAATCATCACGCCGCAAACCTATCGCATTCTCAAATCATTCGAAACCGTCACCTTGAAAAAAAGTGTCGGCAACGACCACCGTGGTTACACCATACTGGGACAAATCATCGTATTCACCTGTCTCTTTTCTTTTTTCTATCTGTTCTTGGCACTGTTCCGTCCGCAGACTTTCAACGAGATGCGTACCCTCGGCTTTATGATGATGCTCATCGTGGGCATCTCCCTGATAGCTTTTTTCCTTTCCGAAATTCGATTACAAGGCATATATTTGGTTCCGTTCGCCATTATTCCCATTATCGTGGTCACCTTCTTCGACTCGCGCACCGCACTCTATGTACACCTCATTACGGTACTTATCTGTGCTTTTACGGCGCCGTTCGCACTCGAATTCATCTTCTTGCAACTCATCGTGGGCATGACCGCCATCGACAGCCTCAGCGACCTTTCTCGTCGCTCCCAGCTCATGCGCTGCGCCCTGCTCGTCTTTCTCGCTTACTGCTTTGCCTACGTGGGATATACACTCCTTTCCGAAGGCGACCTCTCGAAACTGAATTACAATATGTTCATCTATTTCGGAGTCAATTGTGTATTTCTGCTTTTCGCCTACCTCCTTATCTATATATTCGAAAAGGCCTTCGGGTTCATCTCCACAGTCACGCTGGTCGAATTGTCCGATGTGAACAATCCCATATTGAGACAGTTATCCGAAGAGTGCCCCGGAACCTTCCAACACTCCCTGCAAATCTCCAACTTAGCGGCCGAGGCGGCCAATAAAATAGGAGCGAAGGCTCAATTGGTTCGTACCGGAGCCCTTTATCACGATATCGGGAAACTCAAAAATCCGGCATTCTTCACCGAGAATCAATCGGGATTCAATCCGCACACACCGCTCTCCTTCGAACAAAGCGCACAAATCGTCATCTCCCATGTGAACGACGGACTAAAAATGGCCGATAAACTACGATTACCCCAAGCTATCAAAGACTTTATCTCCACGCACCACGGACACGGGAAAGCCAAATTCTTTTACAACTCTTTCTGTAACAAATATCCCGACCAACCCATAGACGAATCGAAATTCACCTACCCCGGTCCCAACCCGTTCACGAAAGAGACGGGAATACTCATGATGGCCGATGCCGTCGAAGCCGCTTCGAGAAGCCTCAAAGAATACACCAACGAAAGTATCTCGCAACTCGTCAACCGTATCATCGACTCGCAAGTCGCCGACGGTCTCTTGCGCGATACCCCCCTCAGCTTCCGCGATGTGGAGACGATCAAAGCTACCTTTATCGAGAAACTCAAAACCATCTATCACACCCGCATTAGTTATCCCGAACTGAATAAAAACGGGAAAAACGAGGAGGAAAAAACAGACAAGGAAACAATAAAAGCAGACAACAATGCTCCCTCTCCAACTGAAATAAAGAAATAATCGATAAAAATTCTATTCCTCTTTAACAGGCTGTCAAAATATCATTCTCGTTAGACGAACTTATGAAAATAAGCAAATGATAGGAACAACATATAATCCATGAAACAATACGAAGCAGTCATTGAAACATTAGATAAATTAGGTGGTGTAGCCACGTTGGGAGACTTAAACTCAGAAGTTTTTAAAATCCAAGAATGTGAATGGAAAACAAAAACTCCATTCGCATCAATCAGACGCATAGTTCAACAAACTAAGGGTATTTATAAAATCAAACCCGGATTATATGGCCTTGAAAAATACCGAAAACAAAATGAAGAAAGAGGAATTATTCCTGAAACAGAAAAGAACAAAGACTCCGAAATACAGAGATCGTTCAATCACGCTTACTATCAAGGCCTACTGGTGATAATAGGTAATTTGCGTAATCTGAAAACGTTTATTCCAAACCAAGACAAAAATAAAAAATTTTACGATGGGAAAACGCTTCAAGAACTCTCTACACTCAAAAAATTACCCAATTACTCCTACCCCGCATTAATAAATCGAAGTGCGATGATTGATACCATTTGGTTCAATGAACGCAATATGCCTCATTCGTTCTTTGAAATAGAACACTCGACAGATATCCAAAACTCGCTCTTAAAATTTAATGATTTGCAAGATTTTTACGTCAGAATGGCCATAGTGGCAGATGCCAAACGAAAATCTGAATTTGAAACCAAACTTTCATATCATGCATTCGACGAGTTACGGTTAAACAAGCGCGTCTCTTTTTTAAGTTATGAAGCTCTTGTTAAACAATATGAAATGGAAATAGAGAAACAATCTCTTGATTTTATACTATAACATTAGCCATACCATAGAAATCATAAAGCCATTATCGTGTGATACACCTTTTCGATGAAAAGCTCGTAATCGTTAAATATCACACCATTCCCGAAATCATTATAGTCATGTTCTGTTAATGATAAAGAAGGATTCAACCTCCTATAATAATCCATATACTCCTTGCTGGTAGACAAAGAGTCGTTATCAGGAATATGCACGACATAAATCAAAGTTTTGTTAGGTGTATGAAAATAAATACTAGCATCATCTTGAGAAAGAGTAACATATTTTTCGGCATTATGAGCTGTAAAAGTCTCCCACCGGCTCAATTCTCCGGATCGTTGATAATACGGTAGTTTATCAAGTATGATGAATATTTGAAAATACGGACAATTCCCACATCGTATATTGGCAGTTTCACCCAACATGTTCTCAAAATAATTGTTCGAGTTTTGCGAGTAATTCTGCATAACGAATTTAACCGCCAAACCGGCTACGGCACGCTCCCCTTTCTTCACTGTAATATCCACAGCCTTATTGACATAACGTCCCCTTATCTTCGTCTCTTTACCAATTCCATACCCCTGCGAAAAAACGGTATAATCCCGACCTAACTTTTCTGCCAAATCTCGTGCTATCGCACCGTGTAACGGTTTAAGTTTTGCAGTGCTCCGAGATGTACCCTTTTCGATAAACTCTTTGAACGAATTAGTAAGCACTCTCAAAAAGTCCGAGTTGCCCAGTGGATAAGTTATCTCTTCCCTTTCCATATTCCAATTGTATCTTATAATTTATATATAGTTCCAAGTCTTTCGAATTAAAGGTATAATATCCACCGCTTTTATAATTTTTGAGTAGCGAGACGTAACGAATAAATTCCTCGTTCCTAATAATCCGATCGAGCATATCGAATGTAACCCCTTTATCAGGCAATATATACAAGCCGCTATACAGACCACACCCCGGTGGAACCTCCGTCAATTTAATACTCCCGACCCCTTTGATACAAGTGTTAACAGCATACTTCAAGATACAAACATCTTTCAACGCCTGTGTACGCCCATACAAAAACCAATCGGGCGTCTCACTTCTTTTTCTTCCTTTTAGAAGTCTTTCCGCATGATCCTCTAAATACCTACATACACTCTCGCTCTCCGACAAAAGTTCATACGCGAGAGGAGACCCTTTTTCATCATAAGGGAAAAAAGCCCTCGACCATTTTCCTGTCGAGGCCTTCAATACCGGAATCGTATACTCCATAAAAGGCAATTCGCCGATAAACACATCGTCGAACAACGTAGCGAATCCATTTTTCACCCGTACATATGAATCCGAAGCAGACAGCCTTATCCGCTTCAACAGTTCCAACTCCTTCTTACCGGAAAGATAAAACTTGCGATTTATTTGTATCTCGTCGTATGACAGCGTGTCTATGTGCCGTATTTTACCCACCCGTTCGTCATAGACATTATAATCTATCCGATCATTATCTTCGACTTTTTCAAACCGGGAAATCAACGTATAGGTAGTAGCCTTGAAGGGTTGAAAATGTCCCATATCCACTACTCCTGTCAAATACTTTCTCAAAACAATTTCACGACGCATATTCTCACCTGCCAAGCTATTCAGCCACGAACTCGGCGTAATATAACACAATCGTCCACCTGCCGACAACATACGAAGACCTAATTCGAAAAACACCAGAAACAAATCCGTCATTCCCCCATTGGCAAAAGTAAACTGTTTGACATCTGTATAATCGGTTTCTAAATTATGAACCCTCACATACGGGGGATTACCCACCACGAAATCCATTGCCCCGTCATAGATTTTGATTTTCAAAGCATTACCTTCGATAATATCCCAATCCACATCGGTTACACCGAACTTCAAAGCAACAAGATTCAAATTTTCTATGCACCGTTCATAAGTCCCGGCATCGATTTCTATCCCATGTATATATGTCTGCAATTCGTCTTTAAGGAGAGCGATATCGTCATTTCCTGCACGAAAAGCCCGGCAATAACGGCCGACAATTTCGCAAAGAAATGCTCCCTCGCCACAACTGTTGTCGATGATGTGCTTTCCCAATATGCGGGGAGATTCCACATAACCGCAAAAATCCAATATATCGGCGACCAAATAATCGGGGGTAAATACTTGCCCGCTATGTTTTATCCGTAAACTTCCCATGAATTGCAAAGATAATATATTTTCCTTTTTTCCTGCCCATCACCTTCCAAAACATCGCTTTGTATCACCCTGCCATAAAACGGGGTGGAAGCGGCATTTCTTTTGCAGAAAATTGCAGAAGAAATGGGGATTGTATTTCATCACGAAGAGATTACGGTCGAAGAGAACCGACAGAGAAACGAATACCTGCGACGGTATTATAACCCCGAGACGGGAGAGGGTAGCGATACAGGCGACCGCCGAATATTGCGGCTGCCCGATGCTCCCATACCGGTTCAATATATTCCGAAGGCTTTGTTCGATAACGAAATGATGGCGCAAAGACTCGTCGAATGCGGGAGTCTGGCGGGGTATGCCGAACGGTACGGTCACGACAAAAGAATCGCTACCGACGAAGCAGGAAGAAACCCGCAACTCGCCGACAGCGGGGATACCACAGAAGAACTATGGAGGGAGTGGATACGGGTGCGCATTCGGTACGATTTCGAATTTTGGGCATTCAGCTTTGTCCGTATCAAAGATAAATTGGGAGCCGAAGACATTCCATTCCGTCTGAACAGACCGCAACGGCGCATATTGGGAATGCTCGAAGATATGCGCACGGCGGGAAAACCCATTCGCCTCATCTTGCTCAAAGCCCGGCAATGGGGAGGTTCCACTCTCGTACAAATCTATATGGCATGGATTCAGCTGGTGCACTGCCGCAATTGGAACAGCGTGATTTGCGCCCATCTCAAAGAATCGGCCGCCAACATCAAGGGCATGTACAGCAAACTGCTCGCCAACTATCCTGACTGGCTGCTCGACGGGGAGAAACCGAAGTTCAAACCGTTCGAGCGCATGGCGAACACATCGGTCATCGCCGGGCGGGAGTGCAGGGTAACCATAGGCTCGGCCGAGAGTCAGGAATCGGTGCGGGGTATCGACGCGGCGATGGCTCACCTCTCGGAGGTGGCTTTCTGGCGGAACAGCCGCATGAAATCGCCCGAACAGGTGATGCGCTCGATATGCGGGTCGATCATGCTGCTACCCTGTTCGATGGTGGTTATGGAAAGCACGGCGAACGGGACGGGGTCTTATTTTCACCAAGAGTGCGAACGAGCCAAACGGGGAGAGAGCGACAAACAGTTCGCTTTCGTCCCGTGGTTCGAAATAGAGATGTACACCCTGCCGATCGACGACTACGACTCGTTCATCGGCAGCCTCACCGACTACGAACGCATGCTATGGCACAGGGGAGCCACGCTCGAAGCAATCGCTTGGTATCGGCAGAAACGGAAAGAGTATGCCCGGCATGCCGACATGATGGCCGAATATCCCAGCGATGATATAGAGGCATTCTGCTACTCGGGCGAACGAGTGTTCGATCCCACGTTGGTGGAAAAGTTGCGTCGCTGCTGTTGTCCGCCGCGGTTCGAAGGCGACATTCACGGCAAAGAACCCACCGGGAAACAAGCCTTGCAAGAAATCGAATTGGAGACCCGACCCGAAGGGCCTCTGAAAATATGGGAATATCCCGCCAAAGAATGCGAAATGCGGGATCGCTATCTGGCAGTAGTCGATATAGGCGGACGCTCCGACACCTCGGACTATTCGGTCATAGCCGTGTTCGACCGTTATTGGATGCTCGATGGCGGCCCCGCCGAAGTCGTGGCGCAATGGCGGGGACACATAGACCACGACTTGCTCGCATGGAAATCGGCTCAAATCGCCGCATACTATCAGAACGCTCTGCTGGTGATAGAGAGCAACACGCTCGAAACCGAGCACGACGATAGCGAACACTCGGCCTATATCCTCGACACGCTCTCCCGATATTACAGCAACCTGTATGCCCGACAGTCCCCTCCCGACAGCATAGGACAGAAACCACCCTCCCGTTGGGGATTCCACATGAATCGAGCCACCAAAGCACTGGTTATCGATGCCCAAAAGAACGCCCTTCGGGAAGGAAGCTATATCGAGCACGACACACAAGCCTGCTACGAACACGATGTATATGAACGCAAGCCCAACGGCAGCTACGGCGCTATGGAGGGTCATCACGACGACATACTCATCACCCGTTGTATAGGGAACTATATATGTAGTCGGGAGTTGCCGTCCGCTTCATCGAAGGGTCATCGGAGCGAAAGGATCGTTAACGAGTCGTCTATATAAAAAACGTTTTCCGTTACCCAAACGCACCTTGTCGCAACGAACCCCTCCGTCACTACGTGCCACCTCCCCTATATTTTGCTATGCAAAACACAGAGGAGGAGGTTAATACTTTC
>NZ_JAIJHU010000050.1:0-24533 GCF_022723415.1 Barnesiella sp.
TCTATCACCCTGTCCCGATAATGAAACCAGTCCGGCGCAACAGCTTTCTGCTCCGGAAATATCCGTAGATAGTTCAAAGGCCGAATCATAACATACGTTTCGTAATATTCGTACAGGAGCAAACTGTCCGCCGATACGTAACTTTTTAAGCATCCGTCTTTGCTCTCGGCTGTCATGGAGAAAAAAACTCCCACAGCACAGACGACGACCGAAAATATTCTTTTCATTTCCATATTGAAATTTATATTATCGCCATAAAGTTTCGAACAATCTATTAGTCAAATATAGGAATTATTTTTTTAAATTTAAAAATATTCTTTCTTATTTTTCCAATGATTAAACTGCCGACAAATAGATTTTTTGGCAGGATCATAAAAAGTCCGTTAAAAACAAAAAGAGAATACCCTGCATAGCAAGATATTCTCTTTCCTAAATAAACAATAAGACTTTATTAAAGTCGAATCAACTTTAAACAGTCGATATGGCAATCATTAGCGTCTTCCCGTCCATGCGACATATTAAAGTCATATCCCTTCTTCTCAGGATCGATAGAAAGCGACACCGTATGTTCTCCGGCATTCAACCCTCGAAGAACAATATAATTGGAATCCAACCATTGTTTCCAATCGCCTGTTGCTTCCAAAATGAATGTACCGGCGTCGTTTCCGTCCACTGCCACCGAACGTATGGCGCACCATGTACCATGCGGCCCGTGTCCGTTAGCACCCCGAAGGGCTATGGCATAATCGCCGGCCTCGGGGACTTGTACCTGAAACTTCACATTAGCCGGACGTGCAAACAAATCGATAACAAAGCCACTCCCCGAAAATCCTTTGTGAAGATTAGAAACCGTTCCTGAATGAGAGCTCTGCTCCGCTTCACAAACCGATTGCCAAGTAGAATAAACAACCGCATTGGACATATCCGATGCAAATCCTTTTTCATCGACAGCATAAACCGAATAAAATCCATCGGGAGCCCCAATTAAATCGTAAGGAGAGGTTACCAGTTTATCCACCTCAGAAAAATTGGAATGAAGGTAGTACTTCATATTTTCCTCTTCCTTCCAACTTAGAGTCGAACCGTTCAATACCAAAACAGGTTCTACCGGCGACCAACATTTCCCGGGTCCAGCCTTCACCAAATTTATTTTGCCTTTCGGTTCATCGATCATCATTTCTATCTCGATCGAATATTCCCCCTTACTATCGGCTGGAAGGACAAAAGGCAATGCTTGTTTCTCGCCATTGACTTTCAACGATTTCACCCGATTTCCCTTTCCAGATACCTTTATATCTATCGTCACATCGCGATAGCGGAAATCCGACAAAGAAAGCCAGCCGTTCACTATATCGGGTACGACAGGATTAAATGCGATTCCTCGTTCCGTCAAATTCATGCCGAACAAAACTCTATACACCAAACTGATATAGGAAGAAACCGACCACAGTTGCCTATCCGAGTTCAAAGCTGTACCCCGATCATATCCGGTGTCGTAAGTCATATTCTCCTTATGTGTCAGGAAAAGAGCCGAAGCTCTCGTTAAAGAAGCCGCCATGTGTTCCACTGCCAATATATTGCCCACCTGACGAGCCGCATACATATACGGTGTTTGCCAAACCGGCCAAATACTTTTATTGTGGTATGCAAAATCGTCGGGAATAGAAGGATAAAGAACAGCAGCCCCGTATGGATATAGCGGGAAATTACCGACCATACGGCGAATTTGCTCATCGGTGCTCGCTCCCAAAACAGCACACAGTCCGTTCGACATGACACCGACCCGTTCCGAAGCCTTATACCCCGAAATTTCGGGATACAAGTAACACTCGTATAAACCTTTGTCTTCGTTCCAGAAATGTTTGTTTATCGAATCCTTCAACACATTCCTGAAACTTTCCCAATATGTTTTCTCACTTTCCGGTTTACCAAGTATTCCGGCTGCCTTCGACAAAAACTCATACATGAACATGTGCAGCGCATTTGTTCCACAAGAAAACGAACTGCCTATCGTCACATTGGTAAACCAATTCGGATAAGTATGGGTACGCCAGTCCATCGAACAAGTCTCCCCTTTGAACAGCCCTATGCGTTTATCGAATGCTACATGAATGTCCTTTCGAGCCGTATAACTCAAACCTTCATAAGCACCTTCGAGCCACGAACTATCTCCTGTGTACAGATAGTACTCCCAAGCAGCGAGTGCCCACACCACACGGTCGGTCGATATAGGCCATGAACCTCCGCTACCTGTGTCCTGCAAGGCCTCGCGAGGATTACGAAGAGTCTGCTTATCGAGAGTTTTCCGAGACACTTCCGGCATAATCCATGCATAGCTGAACCATATACTGTACACGGCATCACGAGTCCATGTATCGGGCCAAAGAGCGCCGGCCCTAAATGTGCTGTCGCTGCGCACATCCATCAACATCTCTTCCAATGCCATATTGTACAGAGCCTCTATCAACAAATTGTTTTCAGTGGAAAATTTCGGAAAAGACGAAATATCCTGAGATAATTTCCATACTTTCTCTCCGTGATAATCGGAGTGTATCTCGGTTGGAGAAATAGCCTTAGCCGTTCGTATTCCCAAAAAAGAAGCATCCGTAACTCCATCGGGAGTAAAAGAATAAGGCAAAGGCGTACCCTCTTCTCTCACCCAAGTCCAATGGGCAGAAAAATCGGTATTTCTGTTTGCGTTATCCTGCATGCAAAGTGTACCATCTTTTTCCACCAAATGCAAATTCGACTCGGCCGAACGATTCGAAATTGTGTACCAGCCGCTATTAGTTTGAGTAACAAAATCGAAATTCCCGTAGTACCATTCGGCAGATTCGGTAACCGGTTGATCGACCACAGAACAAACGACCTGCCCATTATCGAGAGACAAATATCTACCACTCTTCTTATTTACGATACAAACATGATCGCCCTCAGCAGCCGCTATTTTCCACAAAGACTTATCGCCTTGCTTTTCACGGCTGAATTTACATTCGCCGTCGTCTTCATACAAATATTCTCCCGTCGCCCTATTTTGAAGTGCCCAAAAAGAATACACCTTCTCATCTTTTTG
This sequence comes from Barnesiella sp., assembly GCF_022723415.1. NCBI lineage: Bacteria > Pseudomonadati > Bacteroidota > Bacteroidia > Bacteroidales > Barnesiellaceae > Barnesiella > Barnesiella sp. Next base: position 3,074 of record NZ_JAIJHU010000050.1, read on the forward strand.
GTTACACGAAGAAAAGATACTCCCGGCAATAAGAAACAGAAATATATATTTCAAATAGATTTTCATACAGACTCAATTCACTTATTGAACGATTAATTTAGACGAAGAAACGGCACCTTCACTTTCGCAACAAACAAAATATGTTCCCTGAGCCCAACCATCAACCGAAACGACAACCGTCGACATGCTACCGTCGGTATCGATTTCCTTAACAAGTTGTCCCATCATACCGTATATTTTCACTTTCGTCACATCGTTACCTTTCACGGTAAAAGAATCCCCAGCCCGTACTAAGGTAGGATATACACTGACATTTGCCACGGCATGCTCCGATTCGATGCCGGTCGTTCCTTTACTCTTTACAGCACATACACAAGTAGGATTTATACCCGAAGGCATAAGTACAACCTTATCGAAAGTACCTCGACCATTATCGCTGCTATATCCGTTATTTGCAGTTTTCGTCGCACTATGGAGATTAAAACTAACTTCCTCGTCATCGACAGAACACAACCCCATATCGGCATACCCGTCACCGTCCACGTCGCACAACACAGGTATATCGTACGATGTACCGAAAGTCACCTGCACATCTTTTGAGACAAAATCGGGAGTCTTATATTCCGTATCTGACGGAGTAAAAGAGCATAACCAAGAACCCTTATCATAGCACACTATATCGTCCTGCCCGTCTCCATTCATATCTCCGGCAACCAATAAGTCTTTATCGCTAATTCCGAACTGTTGGTTTACATCAGGAGCCATCGCTTGGAACGTAATCAGCCACCAAAGGCCAAACTCATTATCGCGACGGATACCCACATCGCCGATACCGTCACCATTAAAATCTCCGGCCAATTTTTTATCTCCTTCCGACATGCCATATATGACTGTTTGAGGGTCTACGAAGTTATTATTCCCATCATTATAATAAAAAATCCAATTAATGAGATTATCGTTTAAATCGAGCTCACAAAGGTCGAAATACCCATCGCCATTCGCATCGAACACAAATACTTGCGAAATAGCTTTATCAGTCGTTTGTGTCGGTAACGAAAAATCTACCGTTCCATCTAAATCAAAATCGAATTTGTAACCGTCGGCTTGCGACCAATATACCAACCCGTCCTGACTCCATGCACTCATGGATAAGCATAAAGCTGTTAATAAAAAGACAATTTTTCTCATGGTAATCACTTTTATTGTTATACATTATTTTAATTTGCGATGCAACGGGTCTGCAGCACCGTCACATCAGTTTCTTTATCTATGGCCTGTATAAAATATGCACCCGGCATCGAAAGTATCGTCTCGGATAATAATCGATAACTATCTACAATGCAGTCTTCCATACCAATTACCCGCCCCGACAAATCGGTAATTTGTAGACGGAACTCTTTCCCCCGATAAAAATCGGAAACTTCAATGCATATTCTGCCGTTTTCAGTCCAACACTTTATTTTATCGTTTTTTTTTTGATTATCGATTCCACTGTTATAATCGGGCGACATAAAAATCAAGTTATCATAGTCTGCACTATTTCTATCTACCGGTCCGTAATGCACATCGGTTACGATCGCATTTGCCCATTCCGCACCCCACAGACCAATCACATCGCTCAAAATATCCCGCTCATATTCTACCCATACTCCGTTCTGCGGTTTCACAGGAGTCAATGTGATATAAGCGATATTAGGCTGACTATAACCTATGCGATAATACAAGTCCCTCGATTCCCACACAGACGATGTTTCAGACGGTTTCAATAGCCGGAATCCGAACCATGAGGTAGTCGTATTATTCGAACGAACAGCAAGTTTGAACCGGTTGAATTTTTCGATAGGAATCCGAATTGCTCCGTTGTCCGTCGTATTGAACCGAATATCACCGGCAGTCACGCGAATAGCGGATTCTCCCTGATAAGCATCTGTGATTTCATACCACTCAGCCACATTCCCGCCGAACTCGCTGGCTACTACATAAGGTTTCCCCTCTTGCATAACAGGGATATAGGTAGCCTCATCTTTATTTAAAGTCTCACCTTTCGCATCATAACCGAATGTAAACAATTCTGGCATACTTCCTACCCCGCTCGGTTCCGAAGGGAGCTCTTGCGATTTTGTCGAAGTCAGTACCAACGAAGCAAATACCGACACCGATGGAAGAGAAACCTCCACTTTATTGCCGTTCAAGGAATAGGGAACTTCGTTTCTTCCGTCGATAGTAATGCAATACAGTTTATCTGCGACAAAACCATCGGGCAAAGTAAATGAAACCGAAACCTGTGTAGAAGAAGGAACTGTATTAACTTCGTCCCAACGTAAATCTAGGCTGTTACCATAGTTCACAAGATCCACGACAAAAGCATCTATCTCACGTGTCCTTTTATCATAACGCTTTTTCAACGTCCCGAACACTCCACTATTACTCCCCGAAACCGTAAAGTCTCCCCGGACATAATCGGTAATAAGATAAGCCGGATTCGAATAATAGAAATAAGCACCATAAGCAGCGACAAATTTATTCCACTGGGCGATACGTTCGAGTACGCTTGCCGGATAATTTACGGCATGAAACGGTACAGGATCGGTAAATCCGGCAACACCGTCGACCACCTGCGCAGACGGGTATCCTCCTGCCGAAAGACAGGTAGCAAATTGATAATCTATGTTTTCAACCGGCCAACTGGTCGATAAATTCATTTCCGTCGGAGGATAAAAATTAGCGAACACAGGTTTATCGGGATAACGCGATTTAGCATCATAAATATCACGATACAGGTCACTATATTTTGTTCCCGTACCATACGGCCAAAGTTCCATAAACTGATGATTGACCACTGCTCCCGTCGTCAAATGGGGCACATTTCCACTAGTCGAAGGAAGTTGCAATGCCGTAGTAGTAACATCGCTCCTTACTTCCTTAACAGCAATATCCAATTGGTTGACAAATTGTGCCATTTCATAAGAAAAATTTCCCGTACCGGCCAATCCGTCACAAACATACGTTTCAGGCAAACCATACCAGTCCCAACGATAACCGTCATAATTATATTCCTGTTGAGCAGCAACAGCCTGCGCTATGAAATATTCATTAAAGCTCTTATAATTCTTTCCGTTCACCTCATAAGGAGCGTTCACATTCTCGTTAGTAGACATTAAATACAGATAAGATCCCCCGTATGTCATGAAACTTTTATCAGCCTCATTTTTCATGGCCCAACTGGGGTGTGCAAGAGCAAATGCTGGTGTACTGGCATAAATACCTGTATAACAAATTGAACGCCCTCCTATCGATCGAAACTTCTCTACCTTCTGTTTCATCATAGCCTTGCTGGTCCACAAACGGTCATCACCGACATACGTATTCCATGTTTCGGTCTCCGGTGCAACCTCCTCATGAGCTCTCATCCACGGGTGATATTCCAATGTATTGATACCCGCATATTGCAACGCAGCAGCCCATTTATCCACATCAAGAGAATTATCGAAAATACAAGTCCAGCCATGTCGCAGATTTACCTCTGATCCCACCTCTTCCTGCGTAGCCAAAGGCAATGATTTAGGACGGGACAAATCAATGTCTGCCGCCGAAACAGCCACTACATTCTGTACTGGAACAGTAATCTCCAAATCAGAAACTCCGACACCGTTTAGATCGGCATAATGCTCATATTTAGGTTTCTTTCGATCATATAGATTAACCAACACGCGGTTCTCCGATGCTCGTAACAAAGCCATATCGTCATACCCATCGCCATCAAAATCGCCCACAAAAGGAATATCGCCTGACGTTCCGAACAAAACTCCATTAATAGCCAAATGGCTCTCGAACTCTGGATACCCTGAGATATCGGCAAAACAAACATACCAAGTACCGGAAGAGGGGCGATATACGCAAATATCATCTACTCCATCGGCATTGAAATCGCCCGACAACGGAATATCGCCCGATAAACCGAATCGCCCCTTTTCATCGAACTGTCCGTCACATGGAGCATAATCTATATACCACGTAGCCAAAGAAGAGCCTGATCTCATCACGGCAATATCGGCTTTCCCGTCACCGTTAAAATCACCTACCGCACATTTATCGGTAGCTGTTTCTCCAAACGTTATAGCCTCAATCTCGCTCCATTCATTGTTGCCGTTACCCAGTTTCCATATCCAACGTATCTCTTCGCCCGAAGTATCTATCTCACAAATGTCGGGAATTCCGTCGCCATTATAATCGGCAACCACCGCCCCGCCCAAGAATACCGAACCGTACGTTTCCGAAATAGTCGACTGATTTCCAGCATCGAAGCTCCACTCCGAAGCGGTTCTATACACAAGATCGTCATGAGCATAACTCGCTCCTATGATAAAAGCAGAAAACAATAATGTTAGAATTCGTATTTTCATGATTTACATTTTTTACATCAAACAAGCTTTTCGCTCAATACTTTTTCTCTCTATGGGAAAACTAATCCCGATTTTAGTACCCCGGATTATTAGGCAACAAATTAGGATTGGCATCTATATCGTCGATAGGTACTGGCAACAGCAAATGCTTAGGTGTGGTAAAATTAGTTTTACCTATACTTTGGAAAAATGTCTTTGCATATTCGCCATCGTTATCGTATCGAACTAAATCGAACCATCGGTGTCCACCCTCGAACGCTAATTCCATACGACGTTCATGCCTGATAATTTCTCTCAATTCTACTTGGTCGGTAGTGGTCACATTAGGCAAACCAGCTCTCACGCGTACTCGATTCAACGGACCGCCATCATTCTCGGAAGATGCCGGAGCAGCCGCCTCGGACGAACGACCCAACTCATTCAACGCTTCTGCTTGCATCAACAAAACATCGGCAAATCGCAATACCGGAAAATTAAGTGGGCTATCCATCGCCCGGTCGACACCTATATTTTCACACAAGAACTTTTTCACGTTATGACCCGTCTGCGAACAAGTAGGATCGTAAGACCAGCCCTGATAGACATCTCCTTCACACCAAACAGAAACCGACTTACGCAAATCGCCGGGTTCATAGCTCTCTACAAATTCGGGATAAACAGCAAACCAACCGAAATTTCCCCACGGTCCTCCAATATTGATACTTGCCAAAGGAGCCATATATTCGTGATGCCACCCTCCTTGTCCCAATATATCAAATTCACTGTATGCTGTCACATCTTTTTCATACTGAACCTCAAATAAACTCTCTGGACCGTTTTCGCGCAAATCGCTGAAATTCCATTCATATTTCCGATTAAGAGAATAAACTCCAAGATTCATCACCGAATCGATAGCAACCAAAGTTTCGTTGTACCGTTTCAATGTCAAATAAACTTTTGCGAGTAACCCGAATGCAGCCCCTTTCGTCGCACGTCCTATGTCGGTCGTATTTTCATAAACAGCCGGTAACATCGATGCCGCATCAGAAAAATCATCAATGATGTGCTGGTAAACTATATCTTTCGATGTTCTCGACACCTGCAAATCATCGCTTGCAGTCTGTTGCTTGTCTATCCAGGGCACATCGCCGAACAACCGTACCAGATTGAAATAATACAACCCTCTTAAAAAATGAGCCTCTCCCTTGTATTGAGTTTTCTTTGCGTCAGAAATCTTCGGAGATTTATCGATATTCGTCAAAATCCAATTCGTTCGACTGATTCCCGCCCAGGGTCCGCGCCATAATTCCTTAGCCCCGGAGTTATCGCTGGTCGCTGTGAAGTTAGACAACTGCGTCGTTTCGAGACCGTTTCCACCGGCTTCATTTCCAACACGGCCCTCTCCGGCGACAATATCCAATGTCCACATTCGCAAATTATACATATACGAACTCTGTAACCGCTGATACATAGAATTGACACCACTCTCTATCTCTTCGGGAGAACCCTCCTCGAAAAAGTTTTCGGTAATGATTTGGTCGTTCGGCAATATTTCGAGTTTATCCATACAGCCCGACAAGACAGTCGAAAGAACGACAACAGATATAGTAGATATAATTGTCCTTTTCATGATTCGAAAGATTTAGAATTTTACAGATGCTCCAAACATATAGACTCGGGAAGTAGGATAAATTCCATAGTCCAATCCCCAAAGACCCACCTCAGGGTCAAGACCCGAATAATTGGTCAAGGTCCACAAATTATCGAAACTCAAATACAACCGTAATGATTTGGCCCCGATCTTTTTCAACCAATCCTGAGTAAAACGATAACCGAAAGTAAGATTTTTCAACCTCAGATAAGAACCGTCTTCTACCCAACGAGTCGAAGCTCTGTTATTTCGGTTCGGATCGGCATAAATAGCACGAGGCATCGTATTGCTGGATCCTTCCCCATTCCATCGATTCAATGTAGAGGTAAATTGGTTATAAGTACTCTCCATACCCTCATGAGACACTCTTACGCCGTTCCATATATCATTCCCGTACGAACCCTGGAAAAATATACTCAAATCAAAATTCTTATATCCGAATTGATTGTTAAACCCAAAAATAAAATCAGGTTGAGGATTACCGATAACTGTTCGGTCAAAATCATTGATTACATCATCGCCATTCACATTGACAAACCAAATATCGCCCGGTGACGTATTGACCTGAGAATTATGCGATGCTTTATCAGGAGCGCGGTTTTCCATAGGAACCCCCGCAAAGACTTCGTCCAGTGTCTGATAGATACCACCCATCTTATAACCATAGAAAGAGTTGATAGGCAGACCTTCCCGAATCAAACTTACACCGCTGAGGATTTCGGGACCGCCCAATTTCAAAACCTCATTCTTATTGAAAGTCATATTTAAGTTGGTTTCCCAAGTAAATTCTCCGACAAAATTGCGAGTATTCAAATTAAACTCGATACCCTTATTCCTCACCTTACCGATATTCACAGGAGGCCAATCGGCTTGTTCCAAAGATGTTCCACTAGTTTGAGGAACAGGCTTCTTGGTAAGCATATCGTTAGTATTCTTTAAATAGAAATCGACATTAGCGATAATTCGGTCATTCAAGAAACCTATATCCAACCCGACATTGTATTGTTCGACAGACTCCCACTTAATAGACGGATTGGATAGTTTGTACGGGTATATAAGCGATACTTGTTCCGACTCAAATCCTCGTTGCGAACCGAAATTATAAACGCCGTTCACTTCCAACTTATCGGCAAATGCATACGCATCGATATTCTGGTTACCGGTCAATCCATACCCTAAGCGCAATTTCAACATCGATATCCAGGGGACATCTTGCATGAAGCTTTCATTAGACACATTCCATGCTGTTGAAAACGAAGGGAAATACCCGAATCGATTATCGGCTCCGAACTTGGAAGAACCATCGGCTCGGAAAGTTGCCGTCAAGAAATATCGGTTGTCATACGAATAATGAACACGTCCCATATACGACATCAACGCCCAAGAATAAGAATTACCGCCCACATCAGTAGCTTTCGTCGCATTATCCAATTCCGTCGTCATCTCGCTGGCACGTCCCGTACCGGCAGCAGACATCCATTCCTTCTTATACTCTTGGTAAGAAGTTCCTATCATGGCATTCAATTTATGTTTGCCGAATACCTTGTCATAAGTAAGTGAATTATCCCACAAATACAACTCTTCATAAGCCGAAGACAATGATTGCGAGGTATTGGTCTGCTCTTTATTACCCCATTTGTATTTAGGTATATAATTGTTATTATACTCATATCCCAGTTCCGCACCTCCGGTAGTTTTAGCAACCAAACCGTCGATGATCTCCCACTCGGCCGAAATATTAGATAACATTCTGAATCCTTTCATACGATACTTTTGTTCGTTTACGATAGCCACAGGGTTCAAAGCATCTCCATTCAACTCGGCATTCCCGGTAGGACCGTTATAATTACCTTCGTCGTCATAAATAGAAATGGAAGGTAACATGCGCATAGCATTCTGAATAACAGTCGATATAGGCTGAGTACGACGATTCTCGGCGCTTAGGTTTACGTTTGCTCTTACCTTTACATTGCTCAATATTTGTGACGATATATTGGATTGAAGATTCAGTCGGTTAAATTCCGAATTTTTCATAATACCGTCTTGTGCATAATAACCCACCGATGTCGCATGATTAATCTTGGAATTACCGCCCAAAATAGAAAGATTCACTTTATGCATCGGAGCCGTACGGAATAACGGAGAAAGCCAATCCGTACCAGCACCGAGAGATTCAGGGTCGGCAAACAACGGATTCAACGATAAACCCGCATTCGACCTCATTTCATTATGTAAAGCAGCATATTGTGATGCATTCAGCATATCGAACGTCTTTGCAGATTGTTGAATACCGAAACTATAATCTAAATTAATTTCTGTTCTTCCCTCTTTGGCTTGACGAGTAGTAACCATAACTACACCGTTTGCACCTCGCGAACCATAAATAGCAGTGGCGGAAGCATCTTTAAGAACATCGATAGACTCTACATCTGCCGGATTTATATACCACATACCGCCATTTACGGGAACTCCATCGATAACATACAAAGGAGACGCATCGTTAATCGTACCGACACCGCGAATCAAAATAGAAACATCTCCACCGGGAGCTCCGGAATTTTGAACCACCTGTACACCCGACATTTTTCCGGCCAAAGATTGTACCACATTAGAAGTCGAATTCTTTACGAGTTCGCTTCCTTTTACAGAAGATATAGAACCCGTAACATCTGAACGTCTCATCGTTCCATAACCTACAACGACAACCTCATCGAGTGCTTTGGTATTTTCTTTCAAAACGATACGTACAGATTTATTCCCTTTAACACCCGTTTCCACGGCATCATAACCGATATAAGAAACTCTAAGTATTGGATTTTTTTGATCCGATTTTATCGAGAAATTACCGTCCATGTCGGTCACAGCCACATTTTTACTATCTTTCAAATGGACTGTCGCACCTATAATAGGTACGCCCGAAGCATCTATAACCTTTCCCGAAATAAACTGTTGCGAATCAGCGGCCGAAACTTTACCGGGACCGCCCTGCTCTGTCTGCTGTGCAGAAATCCCAAACGGTTGGGAAAACAAGAGTACCATACACCCCATGAGGCAACATACTCTCAAACCTCTTTTACTTTGTTTTTTCCTTGTCATAGCAACGTGTTTTTCTCCATGTTATTTTTTCATTTTGCAAAAAATGGTATTGGGTTAAGAAATATCCTTACGTGATGCTAAATTAGATGATCTGGTAATACTGCCTTTCCAACATATTAGCCAAGAATTATGGTATCTTACCATAATAAATAAAACCAATCTATTTTTTGGATATTTACCATTATTTTTTATCTCAAATGACGGGGCTTTCCTCCTTTTCTCCAATACTCCTCTATCTTCTCCAATGTCACGCCTTTGGTTTCGGGAACATAGAAATATCCCCATATGATTGCGGCAAGAGCTACTATCGCATAAAACCAAAAAGCACCTGCCGGATTCCCCAAGTTTTCTCCGTCCAAATAAATTTCAGTACCTTCTACAGTGAACGCCTTCACTATTTTGAAGAATGTAAACGTTACCACTGTATTGAACACCCAAACCGATAACGAGCCCAAAGAAGAACCGAGGCCTCTTACTTTCTGAGGAAATACTTCTGAAATAATGAGCCAACCGAGCGGGCCGATACTGATCGCATAAAAAGCGACGTAGACGAACACGAGAATAATAGACAACCATTTACCCATCTCTCCGAGATAAGAAAAATGAGTAAAACAGATACCGAGTAAAAGAAGAGAGACAAAAATACCTGTCAAACCTGTAAAATATAGTTTTCTTCGTCCCAAGCGATCGACAAAATAGACCGAAACAATAGTGAACAACAGATTGACGACTCCAACACCGACCGCCGCCCAAATAGCCGAAACCGCCCCATCGAAACCGGCCATCAAGAATATCTTGGGACTATAATAGATAACCGTATTGATACCTACGAATTGTTGAAAGAACATAATCCCCACACCGATAATTACGGCATTACGCAGCCACGGTTTCATCAATTCTTTAATACCCGACTTATCTTTTTCACTTTTTATCAGCTCATTCTTGATGGTCTTGTACGAATCTTCCATTGCCTCATTCCCTTCGATACGAGCCAACACCGATTTTCCCTCTTCATCTCGCCCCCTGCTTATCAACCAGCGTGGACTCTCTGGCATAAATGCCATACCTATCAACAGAATTAAAGCCGGAACGACTCCGATATAAAACATAGGACGCCAGCACGACATATCGCCTTCATCGGCAAACATCAAATCCGATAAATAGGATGCCAACACTCCTATCGTGATCATTAATTGAAACATCGAGACCAAACTGCCCCGTTTATTAGCCGGTGAAATCTCGGCTATATAAAGAGGTACTGCAAAAGACGATACCCCGATCGCTATTCCCAAAAATAAACGGGCTATAATCAACTGCTCGATACTGGGAGCAAATCCCGACCAAAGAGCACCGATCGTAAAAATAACCGCCGAAGCTAAGATAACTACCTTACGTCCCAATATATCGGTTATCTTTCCACAAAACAAAGCGCCAAGAATAGCACCCACCAATCCCGCCGAAGTAACTAATTCCACCATGGAATTATCCAAACCGAAATCTTTTTGGAAAAAAGGTATAGCCCCCGATATAACACCGGTATCGAATCCGAACAACAGGCCTCCGGTCGCAGCGATAACAGCTATTACATAAATAATTGTATTTTTCATCATATCCAATTTTAATTTATTCTAAAATCAAGGTTCATAATTCTTCCAAACCTCTTCTTTCAATCCGGGGTTCGGAACATATAAAAACGTATCTGGCGACTTCTCGAAAGTTCGGTAAATAGACTCTCCTTTCACAATGCCCAGTTCAGGGTATTCGGCCGGAGATTTACAAATAAGTTCCGATGGTTGATAACAAGGATTCGCCTGCCATTCTATTTTTCCTTCATCGTTAAAAACCGGAAACCAAGCAATTCCCTTATGACGACGTACGCCATCATATTCGAAACCATACTCCCTATCGCACCACGCTCCGAAAGTAAGAGGTTTATCAGGATTAGCACTAATAGTCGCATGAGCCCAATATGGAGGAACGATAACCACATCGCCGGCCTTAGCATACACGGCAAAACAACGACCGGGATTATCTTCGGCATATTCCTGCATGTAAATGATAGCCTCTCCTGTCCATATTTCGTAAACCTCAGGAGTAGACCAACCGCTATATTTAGAAACCCAATGGATATGACCTTGACTGCGAATAGGCTCTTTACCCAATCGACCGGCAGCATAGGTCACGACCCCATAAAGCAAATGCATCCGTTCGAGCATTTCTCTGTGTTTACATTTCCCCACGTCCATAGCTATGGAATAAACGATTTCAGGGCCATCGCACTGAGGGTCGGATAAACTTCCCCGAATATCTCGCAAATAACGATTCTCCACTTGGGGACCGAACACATCTGCACCATATTTAAATCCCATAGGATTTACAGTAGGAATTATATCAAAACCGGGATTGAATTCCATATCTTTTCATACATTATGTTTAACAAAAGCTTTTATTGTAGCGCACTGTTTTCCTTCCGACTCTCCATAAGGCCGTATCGTATACTGTTTCACCGATTCCGGTATAATAAATGTCTCGGCATAATGTACGACAAACGGATCAAATTCGCCGGTGGGACTTTCAACGATAGCTTCACGTCCCTCGACAAGATTCAGCACATTCACACTTCCATCTGTTTTGTGAAGAACTGGCTTGGTAAACCAATGCCGACGAGTTTCTATAAACTCACATTCATGCAAACCGGTATGTTCTTCAATCCAACCGTCTCCTTCGGCCACTTTATCTATCTTATTATAAATTTCACGGCGAACCCACGGCTCCGTACGATTCCATTGGATCACATGTTTACCATGCCCGATATTGATAGGTCGGGGACGGCCGTCCAATCCCAAACGCCCCCAATCCCACAACTTGAAGGTGAAAATATAAGGAGTAGCACTGATTTCAAGAACCATACTGTTGCGCCCCGAACAATGGACAGTACCCGCAGGTATAAGTACATGGTCGTGCTTTTTCACTGGATAATTCCCGACATACTTTTCTGCATCGAAATGCCCTGTATGTTGTGCTTCGGTCAAGGCATTTATCATCTCCTCCGGTACGATACCGTCCTTCACTCCCAAATAAACCGAAGCATCTTCTTCGGCATCGAGAATGTAATAGCTCTCGTCTTGGGTATAATGCATACCGAACTTTTCTTGTATATATTGTGTCAGCGGATGCACCTGTAAGCTCAAATTACCGCCGTCCATCGTATCCAAGAAGTCGAACCGAATAGGGAACTCGTCCCCGAAACGTCCGTAAACCGGGTTACCCAACAACTCACGCGGATAAGAAAATACCAAATCGATAGACGGTATTTCGAAACGGACTTCTCCGAAGCCCAAATACAAACTATTCTCCTCAGGGACACAATCGAAACACCATGCAAAATTGGGAGTTTCACGATCCAAATCGCATATTTCCTTCATCCATTGACCGCCCCACGGACCCGGATCGAAAAACGGAACTACTCGAAAAGGAGATTTCGAAGCCTTTTTCAAACCAGCATCCACGATTGCCGCTGTCGCCATCTTAGGATCGCCCATCACATTCGTATCCAAGACATAATCCCATTTGTTCATCAACGTTTTCTTAAAACGGTCGCAAATGCGCCAATCTACGAAAAAGCCTCTTTTATATTGCAACGAAGCCCGTTCCATGCGATTATCCACACCGACATTCGAAATTTCGTTTCTCCGAAAACGCATCTGTATTTCCCAACGAGCCATATCGGCATATACCAATACATCGCTTTCGGGCATCACGTAAGCAGCCCCTACGCCATATACGATTACAACACCGGCAGATATACCGGCAACCTTTTCACGCAACTCGGCAATCTTCTTTTCATCGAAATAACAATCCATATGATAGCGAGTCATATAACCGAAAATCTCATCATCGGTTATATCGGACTTCAAAAACGAATTGATCTCTTCCGAAGTTTTCATGGCCGAAGAAGCGTCCAACCATAATGTATGGGGAAGTTGTCCCTTCAACACCGATTTTACCTCCTCGTCATAAACACCTTGATAACATTCGACAACCAATACCTTCACCGGTTTATGAACGTTTTCCAACGACTTGTTCAACTGCGATACAATTTCCGGCCAACCTTGCCAACAAACATTTTCAGATGTTTCCGATACCTGTACAACCGGATACTTATCATAATTAGATTTATAATTTGAATACTTTTTCATTTCTTCTCCTCTTTACACTTGTCAAATAATAATTCAATCCCAATAAAGCGGCATTGTCTCCTAATTCGGAAAGCACAATATGCACCCGGTCGATAGGAGTCCAAGCTCGATCCTCGACCCACTTATTGATATAAGGCAAAATAATATCCGCACTTCTCATGATTCCGCCGCCCAGAACAACTACCTCAGGGTCATAAGCATGAATGTAAGAGACAATGGCAGCTGCCCATACATTCATACACTCTTCGCAAATAATAATAGCATTCTCATCGCCTTGTCTCATTAAACCGAACAGTTGTTTAAAATCCATATCGGATGCCGCAATCTTAAAATCTGGCGATACACGTTCGTTAGACCGAATAATATCCGGCAAGAAAAATGAAGAAGCCATAGCCTCTACACAACCTATATTTCCACAGCTGCAACGTCTTCCACGATAATCGACAACCATATGCCCTCCTAAGGAACCAGCTTGATGATGATGCCCCACCAACGGTTTGCTATCTAATATAACACCGGTTCCTATTCCTGTACCGATAGTCATCATTACCACATTTCCCGTACCTTTCGCTGCACCGTAGAGCCACTCTCCGATGACAGCAAGACGGGCATCGTTTTCCAATACGAAAGGAACGCCCCAACGACTATCGGCCCAATGACAGAGATCGATATCACAAGCATCGTCATACTTGTCGTTGGTAGAAATCACTCTGCATTCGACAGGATTCACCATACCCGGAAACGCCAATCCGATAGATACCAAATCCGTCGAAGATATTCCTTCCTCAGACAACAATGAATCAATTGCATGCTCCATCTTGGGAAGCATGTGAGATAAACCCCTCACCGAATCCGAAGAGATTGTGGTAAACCGAACAATCTCAGAATCCAATATCAAACCTATCTTTATGATAGTTCCTCCCAAATCTATTGCGACGCTATAATTTCCCCCCATAACTTTATACTCCTATCAATTGAGGCTTCCCATCGACCTCCAACAATCTGGCTGCAAAGCCATGATCGGCAATTTCCCGATAATTATGCCCTGCATCAGACGGCCAACAAGCTGCAAAAGAAAATAAAGTATTTCCCGTATTTGCCATACGGTGAGCCACACCACCCGGTATATAATGTAGGCTCCCGGGAAAAACCCGTTCGGCCCACACTCGACGCAACTGGTCCATCAAAATCAACATGCCCTCTCCTTCAAGCCCCCAATAAAATTCCGCCCGATCGATATTCGCATGGAAATGTCCCTTAGTCATGAAGTACTCGTTTCCCACTTTTCCCGGATGCAAATAAGTAATCCCGAAATATAATCCGCCGGGAGTACCCTCCTGTTCCGGCAAAAAACTACTCACCTCATAAGCCGGCATATTCTGCGGCATACGAGAAAAAGCATCGACATCGGCAAAAATACCACGCAAATCTCCCAGAGTACGGCTCACATTCTCGACTCTCTCTCCCAATAATCGGTTCCCCGTAAAGAATAATCGGGGAAATACAATTTCCATATTCTCCATTATTTTTCATGTTATTATCGATATGGCAAAGATAGAGTGACAATTGGTCTGCTCTATTCACTATATTTGCCGAGAATTTTGGTATTTTACCAAATACCGATTAGAGGAGCATAAAAATGATAATATTCTATATCTATTAATCTCTATTGTAGAGATACAACAAACAAACGATTATTCAGTAATAACAAAAACCAAATGACTCCACAAATTTCATAATCCTGTAATACCAAGAATAAAATTTGTACCAAACAATTATAACCCTTTTCTTTTAAAATAAAAAGACCTCCCATCATATTTAACTATGGGAGGTCTTTTTCCTACTATAAACCCTACTTCTACAACTGCTTTACGATTATACGGGAATCGTCATCAGATATTGATGTTCCATTCACCTTAACGACCGGAAAAATCGAGCCTTTCGACATCTTGATCTCCGCTTTCACAAGACTCCCATTTTTCCATTCTATATCAATTATATATCCTCCCCGAGCCGCCAGCCCCGTAATCTTTCCTTCCGGCCATTCTGTCGGTAATGCCGGTAATAAATCGATAAATCCGTCGTGAGATTGTAAAAGCATTTCGGCAAATAATCCGGCAGTGGCCATCGTCGCATCCACTTGCATATTACCAGACTGGTTCGACATCATATTTTCATATCCATTTTCTTTTATCAACCGGTTGAAAATATACATAGCTGTATTCCCCTCATGCAATCGAGCCCATAACGCGATTCTCCAAGCAGCAGACCAGTTTCCTCCGGTATGAGGCCAACGATCTCCAAATTCTCCAAAGCCTCTCATTTCAAGAGACTTTTTCACTGCATTAGCCCACTCCGGCGTATAAGTATATGAAATCATATTTCCCGGGTACATTCCATACAAATGGGCAATATGGCGATGATGATCCCGAGGATTATCGACATCGGCAACCCATTCTTGCAGTTGACCGTATTTTCCCTTTTTAAGAGGATAAAGTTTATCTTTTGCAATAGTAATATTTTTACTAAACTCCTTATCTACATGAAGTGCATTTGCTGCATCTACAACGTTAGAAAACAAATCATATATCATCACAATATCCTGATATGCCGGAACTGTAAATATCTTTTTCGCACATTCTTCCCCATTCACTGTGGAAAATTCAACCGGACTACCATTCCTCATCTCAATACCATGTTCTGCTGACACAGTAGGTGCTGCTATTAAATAACCTTCGTAAGGAGTAAGATTTTCAAGCCAAAACAAAGCGGCTTCCTTCATAATCGGATAAGCCTCATTTTTTAAATAATCGATATCTTGGGTAAATACATAATGTTCCCACAAATGACGGCAATGCCACGCAGCTCCGCTGGGATATAATCCCCAAAGAATATCGTCTCCCGGGACTGTATGCCCCCAAATATTTCCTGTCGAATGACTCACCCAGCCCCGAGTTCCATAATATTCCTCTGCGGTTTTACGCCCCGACTCAACAAGATCTTTAACCCAACTAATATATGCATTTTCACATTCAGTTAAACGAGTAGGGCCACAAGACCAATACATCTCCTGCAAATTAATATTACTTTGAAAATTTCCATTCCAAGGAGCTTTCTCAAAAGTGTTCCATACTCCTTGTAAGGTCGATGGCAATGTGCCGGGTCTCGATGCGCTAATAATCAAATAGCGGCTCAAATTAAACCATAGAGTTTTCAACGAGGAATCATCGGTAAAGCCATTCTGTAATTGCCGTACACGAGTGTCCGTAGGTAATTTTTCCGATAATTCGTCTCCTTTAAGAATCAATTTCACCCGGTTATACAAAGCCTGATAATCGGCTATATGGTCATTCTTTATTTTTTCATAACCCTTAATTCCTGCATTTTTAATTATCTTAGCTGTATTATTCTGTGGATTTTCGCCTTTATATAAAGGATATTCCTGCTTATATTCTGTGTCCACAGCATACAAGACCGTCGCTTGGTCAGCTCCCTCAATACAAATATTTTGATTCACTATACTTACTGTTCCCCCTTCTTGTAATACTTTAATACGAATACAATATTTAAGGCCGTTACCTTTTATTACTCCATTAAAGACCAAGCCATCTGTTTCTTTTTTTACTTGACTTGCCGGATAAGTCAATATTTGTGACAAATTAAAGTTTATCTTATTTTTTTTATCCGAAGTAAAATGGAGAACCATAAGTTTATCGGGATAACTGCAAAAATATTCCCGTTTAAAATATGTATCCTCTTGCACATATTCCACAAATCCACGAGAGGTCGAAAGGTCTATACCTCTTACATAATCTTTTACGGGGTGTTCCGACTCAGGGAAATCAATATAAAGATTTCCAACCATCGAGAAATATCCGTAATGGCTGTAATTCCCCACCATATATTTACGACAAAGAGAATCTGCCTCAACATATTTTTTCTCAACGATCAACTTTCGGATCTCGTCTATTTTATCTTTTCCGCCTTTTATTATCGGGGATTTAAAATCAGACAAAGAATGAGGACCTCCGGTCCAAAATGTTTTTTCTGCAATGTCAAAACGTTCTCTATTCACACTCCCATAGAACGATGCTCCCATATACCCATTACCGATATGTAAAGCCTGTTGAGCCCAATTTTCAGCCGGTGACGTAAACCACAATGTCTGGTCGGGTGACAATTGCTCTTTGGCCTGTCCCACACCGAACACTCCGGCTGCAAACAATATAATAGACAATATTCTTTTCATATAAGTGGATTATTTTACATATGATTATTTGTCATAAAAAACAAATGTTAAAAAAATCTCGAAAGGATATATCAAAGTATCCTTTCGAGATTTTTAACACTCTATAATTTTATTTCTTTACCATTCGGAAAGTAGCCGACTCGGTTTCGGTTTGTACTTGTACAATATAATACCCCGGAATAAGAGTTGCCACATCTACCGCACCACTCGAAGCAAAAATCGTTTGGCTAACGACCAATTGTCCAGTCGCACTATAAATATTTACCGTTGCAAAAGAAGAATCGGAAGCTGTGCGAACATTCAGTTGATCCTGTACAGGAACCGGGAAAATAGAGATATTGTCCGATGCTCTATTATTTCCCTCGATACCGCTACCATCGTATGTCGTATCGAAATTTTTACGTATCAAATCATAAGCACCTTCCTCCATACCGGCATCTTGGCCTAAGGCCCAAATACCAATACCTTTGAATCCTCCCGTTTTCGTATACTCATATTTCAACGCAAGGCTCTCTAAATCCTCTACATAAGCCGTTACTTCCGTACCATTCTCACCCGTATATCTATATACATTGCATTGAGCCGATTCATCCCAAGTAATATTACCGTCTTTCGAATACTTAGGAACATCACCAAGCACCGCAGTTCCTACATTACGACCTCCTTCAAAAAGATTTCCATAATAAGGCCAAGCAATAACTATATCTGCGGCCGGAATATCGATATCGAGCCAAAATTGTTTAATACGTCTTTTTGCATCAGGCAACGGGCAAGTAAAAGTCGATCCGATATTATACATCATGATAGTCAAATAATCGGACTTTTTCAACATTCCCTTGAAATCCCATGTACCTTCCTCATTACCCGGATAGGTAGCGACCGATAATTCAAAATCGGGATTGATTTTTTCCAGTTCTTCATCGATATACCCGATAAGCTCATTATATTTCTGACCAATATTCGATATCGTATTATAGAATTCCTCGATATCCATGTTAATACCATCTAAATTATATTTTTCCACAAACTCGGCAATAGCCACTGCGGCAGCTCTCATTTTTTGAGGATCGGAGAACAAATCGATATAGAACTGTGTATTACCGCCATCACGCACATTCCCTGTAATGGAAGCGACAACCTTAACTCCATTTTGATGCGCCGCATTGATAAAATCGATCCACGGCCATTTCAAATCGATACTCTTATCCTCAAATGTAGGAACATAATTCCCTTGGTCTATTTGAAATCCGATAGGCGAAACATGTGTCAAACCTTTCCAATCGACCTTATCGATCGAATTTACACTAAACCAGGGGAACCAACCGAACACGATCTTATTATTATAAGCCTCGCATTTTTTCTCATAAGCTTCTTGATCTAGCGTATATATTTGACGAATAGTCATATCTCCCACTGGTGAAGGATCTTGCGGTACAAGCTCTGATCCATTATCGAAATACAGTTTTGTAATTTGGCCGTCCAATTTATTCATTTCACCGGCTGTTGGTCTCAATCTCACTGCAACAATAAAGAAGTTATTTCCCACACTTAACAGTTGCTTCTCGGCATTCACATCTGCTCGTAACTCTACCTTACCGGTACTCCCGGGTCTCAACGCCTGATAATTCAATGTATATGAATCTTCTGTAATTAGATGATCTTCTCCTGCAAAATAAACATTTACACTGACAATATCAGAAATTTTGGTTGTCCCATCAAACGAAAAATCCAATCCTGTCAAATAACGTTCGCCAGCACCCACTGCATTGACTTTTAAAGTCAACAACTGTATATTCTCTTCTTTGACATACGCATATCCCGTATTTTGAGAAACCATCGCACTTTCGACCGTCAACTCTCCGACTTCTTCGAATATCTTCAAATCGATATCCTGGATCTCAGACTCAGAAGATTTAAAGGTTGCCGGATACGTCCCTTTCAAATCGGGAACTGTTGTACCAGTGACATTTTGGAAATCATAATATACAGCCAGAGCATCTTTATCAGGGTGAGTATCAAGGACTTTATAGTTTTTCCATTTTGAAATGGTTTCCGCACTAAGAGACTTACTCCATATTCTTACTTCATCATAACAAGCCACAGACGGACTACCCAACACAAAATTGGCATCTATAGTCGCTGTTTGTTGTTTAAAAAACGAATTGGCAAAACTCTGCTTTATTCCATCTATATACAGAATAAGAACTCCTTCGTCCATACTCGTTTTTGTTCCGTCGAATACCAAAGCTACATGATGCCAACCACTCCGAGGATATGCCCCTGCCGATGTCTGTGCATAAGCCCCATCTCCACTGGCTTGCATAAGGACTATCTGACCGTTTTTCTCCACTTGCACTTTGATTCTGTTTCGTTCGTCCGATTGTTCCTTTTTAAAGATGATAAATCGGTCTTCCAGTTCATCCAAATTGATATTTACCCACATTTCTACGGTATACGCTCCGGTATTGTTCAAAGTGGCAATATCCCCACAATCCAGATAAGCATCATAGCTGTTTATATTCAGCTTAAATCCTTTATTCCCGGATAATTGAGCCATTGTTGTCATTACGCTAAACAAGCATAAAAAACACAAAAAATAAATTTTTTTCATAAGTATATTTTTAATAATTAACAAAATCACATTCAAGTATAAGAATAAAAAACAGGCTGTTAAACTGCCTTTTTATCACCATACCTTTCTTTTTTATCGAAGAATTACTTTTTGTCTATTCACAACATAAAAACCTTTGGGCAAATCTCGTACAACAGTTTCGCCTGCACTTATTCGCAAATCCAAAACCAACCGACCTGCCAAATTATAGATATACACGTTTTGAGGGACAGAGGCTATCAATGTAATCTCCCCACCGGACACAACAGTCTGTAAAGTTTCGGGCTCGGCTACAATTGAGTTTTCTATTTCAGTGGGAATATCGTCCTTCTCATACAAAGCCAAGTCATTCAACAATATCTCTGCCTCATTAGATTCAAACATAGCCGGATAATTGCCTACCAAATCGGGAACCTGTGTACCAGATATATTCTCAAAATCATAATAAGCGACTAAATTATTTTTATCGGGATGCGAATCTCCAATCTTATAATTTTTCCACTCGCTTATAACTTTTGCAGCCAATGCCTTATTCCATATTCTCACCTCATCATACTGGACATTCAATGCCGGACCACCCACTGCAAAAGAGCCCTCCATATTGCCGGTAGTGCCCTTGAATGTCGCATCCGATATGGATTGTTCCACGCCATCTATATACAATATCATGGCCCCGTTTCCGCTGGTCCCCTTTCCCCCATCGTAAACCAATGCGATGTGATGCCAACCACTCTCGGGATACGTGCCGGCCGGAGCCTGAGCAAATGCTCCATCGCCTCCATTGGATTGCATGACATATATCTGGCCATTCTTCTCCACCTGCACTTTGATACGATTCGTTTCGGTCGGCTCTTTCTTAAAGATGATAAAACGGTCGGGCAGATCGCTCAATGTCACATTTACCCACGTCTCGATCGTATATTGCGACGTATTATTCAATTCTTTCACATCTCCACAATCGAGATAAGCATCTCCATTGTTCACATTCAATTTGAATCCGTTATTAATCGCAATAGGCTCTGGTTGCTTCTCTAAAATAGCAAGTTCGGTATCCAAAATAGAAGCTTCCGATTCCTCAAACACAGCAGGATATTGACCGGCTAAATCGGGAACCTCAGTTCCCGAAACATTCTGGAAATCATAATATGCCGCCAAAGCCTCTTTGTCCGGGTGAGAATCGAGAACCTTGCAACCTTTCCATTCCATAATAGTTACAGCTTCCATCGCTTTATTCCATATTCTCACCTCATCATACTGGACATTCAATGCCGG
>NZ_JAIJHU010000009.1:0-67872 GCF_022723415.1 Barnesiella sp.
GCCTTTACCTTCCAAGCTGATATCGCCCGAAGCCACCCATGTATAATCACCATCGGCAGAAGTCGCAATCTTCACATTAAGTTTTTCTTTAGAAGTTGCAGTCGATTTAGGCTCGTTCAAAACATACACTTCAAGCATAGAGGTTTCCTTCCAATATGTCCCTTCACTATAAAATGAAAAGACTTTATTAGTAGCCTCTTTCACGTTCAACGCCGGGGTAAACATCCACAAATCATACGACTTACCAGCATTTTTATCACTACCATCGTGAGCGGTGGCCTGAATGTATTTCTCCTCTTTAAAGACCTTACTTTGCCATGTACGATCGTCATCGGCCGGAGAAACAATCTCGTGGGTCCAACCCGGACATAATTCATCAATAGGAGTATAATTAGCTTCAATGTTATCGAAAGTATAAATCGTATCGGTCAACACTTTCGAAGGAGTAGTACCGTCACCCCCATTACCCCCTGTACCGGGTAAAAGCTCATCTTCTACATTGGAGCATGCGGAGAATCCTGCAACTGTCATAGCTGCCATAAAAATCCATGCAAATTTTCTCATCTTTTTCATATTAAAATTTATTTGGGGTTAAAAATATTATTACGATTCATGCAAAAATAGATCGCTCCTCAGCATAACCAATTTCATTTGATTTCGCGCCCGACTCACCCTATTGAGGGAAATCGAATCCTTTGAGATCGGCAAACGGCTTATCCAACGACCGTACGGTCAACTGCCAAGTTCCGTCATAGGCCTCGTTATCTTGGAACCACCCTACAATTGCAGTAATTTCTCCTTTATTGCCGCTACCGGGGGTAGGAATACGACGATCGGCAAACCGGGCATACTCACTGGTAGAAATATACACATCTACCGTATTGCCACTATCATCGGCAATCTCCCGGGAGCGAGGGAACCCGATATTATATTTTTTATTGTTATCGTAAGTCGCAGGAGCAAACGTAGGGTTCAAAGCGTACTTCGCCAAAGCGGCCGTCACATTCTTTCCGTCCGACGGGAACGGGAAAATCACATCGTTCAATTTCTTTCCATCGGAATCATATCCTGTAAAATAGACATCTTTAATCTTTACGATTTTGAAATAACCATATTTGTCCATTTCGGTGATCTCTTTCAAAGTCTTTTCTTCCACAACTATTTTAGAAGGATCGGGAGTTCCTATCTTCTGGATATGTTTCATCGCCAGCGTATAAGGGATACGCCCGGGCTCTTCACGAATCTTATTGTCGTTGCGATATCCGCGTACTCCCAACTGGGGTGCTGCCGCATAACGTCCCAAAACCAATCCGTTACAGCGAATAGCTACCACTTGTCCCAACGGCAACATACCCGAAAGACTGCCGGCATCGACCGAAACTTTCAAACAAGTATGGTCATCGTCCAGACTTTGTATAACGAAATATTTATATACGTTGCCCGCACGGTCATCGGTAATAATCCGACCTCTAACGATGATATCGTTGGGAGAATCGATCGTATCGATTGTAAACAGGCCCTCTTTCGTATCGAAATTTTCGATAAGGTCTTTAATAGTTACCGTCTGGGGCCAAGCCTCATCGCTGCCTTCGGGAACCGTAGCAAAATCTTCGGGAATGGCATCGAATTCTTTTTCACACGCCGTAAACAGCATAAGAGCTGCAAATACGACACCGATATATTTTAATTGTCTCATACTCTAAACGATTTATTAAAATTTGAAACCGACATTGATAAACATATTGAAGCCCCAAGCATAATAATATTTATTGGGGAATTTGTCCACCGATTGTATATCCTTGGTTACACTCTTATTATCCCGGCTGACACGACCTTGTTGATAACCGCCGGTAATCATGCTGGTATTATTGAGAATATTATTGAAGCTAAGGTTGATATTCAACTGTTGCTTACGATTGTTGAGATAAATCAATTTACCTACCGAAGCATCGAGTAAGAACCCGCCTTTAAGTTTCTCCTGCGAACCGATCATCTCCTTCTGATTGTAGTACTTAACGATATCGGAACCTTTATTCCCGGTATAGTCTCTAACAAGAACAGGTTTACCTGTCTTTTCATCAAAGCTCCAAACCATAGAAGTTTGACCATTCTTATCGATACCGATAATGCGATAACCGTTGTAATTCTGCTCCAATCCTACTTCATTGGGATATTTTCCGCCATACATATTCATGTGCGTGAAACGCGACGGAGAGAAATCGAGGTAATTGTTATCGAAGTAAGAAAGCGTTATGTCGGCAAACCACATCTTCGGGTGAAAATAATCCAGCGTAATGCTTGCGGCCAACTGAGGACCGTTGCTCACATGAAGACCTTCGGTGTAAACTTTTTCGGTATAATCGGTCGAAGCGGCCCGCCCGTCGACTATAACCGGCAATTGTTCGGTAAAGAGATTCATACCGTTCTCGGCGCTCATCGTTCCCATACAATCGTTGGTATATTTGTAGCTGCCATACGTTCCTGCCGCCGATATAGTGAAGCTGCTGTTCAACTTCACACTCACACCGGCCTCGACACCAAAGTGACGTTTATTCACGCCCGACAATGTATGATTTACATACGTGCGGAACTCATCGTGATAATATCCCGTACTTTCTACGCCATCGCGGAATTCCGTGAAGAACCCTGTTACCCGACCTTTTACAATCGATGTATTCAATTGATAGGTCAAATCGGCCGAGAATACTTTCTCCGATTTCAAACCTCTGATACGAGTATCTTTAATACGAGGCGCTACATAGGCATAACCGGCCAACGGAGCCCGAGATTCCGCCAAAGCATTTAACGACAAACGATTATGTCCGTCTATCTTATATACGACACCGGCCTTGATACTGGGATCTATAAAATACATCTGTTTACCCAAGCCCTTAGACCGGGCTCCAACAACCTCGGCACGACCGTTTCTCATCAAACCTTCACGTTGGAAAGAGGTATAGGATAAACGTGCGGCATAATAGATATCGAACAAGGGTAATTTCCAATCGTTCTGTATAAATGCCGAAGCATTGATAACATGCATATTGTAATTATATCCGAACTTATCACCTTTATAAACAGCTCGGTTCGGGTCGTCCAAATCATTCTGGATAATGTCCTGATTGTCGGTAAAGTCACGCTCGGCAAACTGGTCTATATCGATCCACTGATTAGCCCCTAACAAGTCATCGACGGTCTTGTAGTGCATTCCTTTCGCATATTTGGCTTCGATACCGGCCGTCAATTTGAGTTCGCTATTCAACTGATTGGTGTACAAAAAGTTCAAAGGTATTTCCATCAAGTTGTTGTGACGACGCTCCAAAATATACTTGGCGCTCCCCTCGGGATTTATGGCATTGTTGGCATAGTTCGCGCTATACATCGCATTCCAGTTAATCTGGGTCACATTGGGATCGCCGGCTCTCCACAAATCGGCAATCTGATTGGCCAATCCCTTATTCACCTCTTTGTAATAGGCATTATAAACATCGTCGGGACCATCTACCGCCAACTGATAATATTGCCAACTGGGCAAATTACGGTAATAATCGGGACGGGGATCGGGCGCGTTATAAAAAGCTATCGCCGAATTACTGTATTGGCTGTAATGGAATCCTACGCCGGCAGACAATTTGCTCTCATCGTCGATTTTCCAGTCCCAATTAAAAATTGCCGTAGGGTCATAGCTGTGGACAATGCGGGAATTACGCTTTTCTCCGTCTTGGTATCCCCAATAAGGATTGTAATAAATTCCCCGATAATCGTAAACCTCCTGTGAAACGGCAGCCGACTGTGCCCGTTTGGTCGGTGCACCGAACGTCGTCAAGGCAAATCGATGGTCGCCCAATACTTTCTCGGCAGCAAGGAAATAGCCGAAAGAGTTGTAAAAGGTTCCTTCCGTGCGTCCCTCGTCGGCCCAACGATAAACGACCGACCCGGTAAAAGCCCAACCGTTGTCCATAATACCGGTCGAGTAGATAGCCTGTCCGCGCAATTTATAAGCACGATTCGTGTAAGCGGCATTTACATTCGTACCTGCTGCATAGTTGGTTGCCCGCGTGTTGATGTTCGTCGTTCCTCCCAAAGAACCGTAAGCATATCCCGGCATTTCAAGACCATTCACGGCATCTTTATTTCTCATGGCATTGTTCAATCCTCCGAGACTCGAATAGTTGAAACGGCCGCGTTCCAAATCATTAAAGTTAAGTCCGTTTATATAGGTAGAAGATTCCCGTTGTTCATATCCCCTCACATTAAAACGCATAGGGCTATACGAATAACTGGCTGCCTGCAAATAAACATCGTCGGCAGCGCCGGACAGATAGGATGCCGATTGAGATGCGGCACTGCCCTCATCGTCTATCGCCGACTCGTCGAGCTCGAAAACATTATCTTCGAGAACCTGTTGATTGAGTGTATTGTCTGCTTTCTTAGGTTGCAAAGAAGCATTCAAGGTATTTACGCCGTCATTTACCACAAAGTCGACAGAATAAGCCTTATAATCAGCCGCCGTAAATACAACAACCACAGACCCTGCCCTAACTTTCTTCAACTCGAAATTTCCGTCAAAATCCGTAACAGCCGACACGTTCCGTATCGCAACTTTTACATTCGCAATAGGTTTGTTTGTTTCATAGTCAACGACAACACCTCTTACTGATGCGGCCTGAACAAAAGCCGGTACGACAAGAAGCCATGTCATTAATAACCATAGTTTACGATTCATTACATCAAAAGGTTTAATTATAACTGTGTTTATGTTTACAACCCTATTCCCCCTTTTGTCAAGGGGCAGAAAAGGAATTTGCAAATTAAAAGATTATTTTCCATTATACAAACTTCTACGTTGGGAATATTTATTACAATCGTGTTAAATTGTAACCCTATATAAAATGTTAATTATCGGACAAAATGCAAGAAATTTTGGGAAATAAGCTAACTTTCAAGTTATTAAACCTATCACTATGTTAAAAATACCTTTCTAAACGACAACTGCTAAATCATATCTCACCCATCGTCCTAATACATTATCGCCATCATAAACATTAGAGCTAATGATATAATATGATTCTTACGAACGTCGCACACGGAAAGATGTCTTTAAACGCATTTCTTCCTACCGATAGAGATTTATTCCTAAAAAAATTTCGCTTATTTGTCAAATTAGAGTTATCTTGCGCCACATTTTAATTTAAGTCGAAAATTTCAAAAACAAAATTCCACACGAACTATGAAAAAAATAGGATTCTTGCTATTAGCCGTATTCTTGACAGGAGTGACTGTTACACAAGCACAAAAGAAACAATACGCTATATATGCGGTAGCATTCTACAATCTTGAAAACCTGTTCGACACGATTAATCAGCCGAATACGAACGACGAAGAATTTACTCCTTCGGGGTCGTACCGTTGGGGCGGATTAAAATATCGGAATAAACTCAACAACCTTGCTTATGCGATTAGCAATTTTGCCACAGACAACAGCAGCCCGTTCAAATTAAAAAACGGACCTGCCGTTATCGGCGTATCGGAAATAGAAAACGAACAAGTATTGGAAGATTTGATTCATACCGGCGAATTATCCAAACGAAACTATGGAATTGTACATTACGACTCTCCCGATTTTAGAGGAATCGATGTGGGTCTTATATACGACAAAGATCAATTTACACTCGAATCGAGCCGTAGCGCACGACTTCATACCCCTCAATTCCCCGACCTACGTACTCGCGACCAATTAGTTGTTTCGGGAATATTGGCCGGCGAACGGGTACACTTTATTGTCAACCACTGGCCTTCAAGACTCGGCGGAGAAAAACAATCGAGCCCAAAACGGGAAGCCGCTGCCGCACTGACCAAACATTTGGCTGACTCTCTTTTAGCGGCCGACCCCGACTCGAAAGTCATCATTATGGGCGACCTCAACGACGACCCGTCGAACCGTAGTTGCAAAACCGTATTAGGGGCCAAAAAGAAACAACAAGAAGTTCAGGCTGGCGGATATTTCAATACCATGTGGGAAATGTTCGACAAAGGCATAGGCACGTTGGCTTATAACGGTTCTTGGAACTTATTCGACCAAATTATTATTTCGGGGAACCTGTTAGGTAAAGATCGCTCCACCTTGAAATATATCCGGTCGGAAGTATTCAACCGGGATTTCCTAAAACAAAAAGAAGGCAAGTACAAGGGTTATCCTTTGCGAACCCATGCTGCGGGAGTTTATCTAAATGGTTACAGCGACCACTTCCCCACTCTCATCTATTTAGCCAAAGAGATAAAATAAATAAAGCTCGAAACACAAAAAGAGGGGTGATATTGTTCTATCACCCCTCTTTTCATTTTCTCCGGAATTAAAATATAACACGACGAGTTATCCTATCTTCATTCGATGACAATACGATAACATAAATTCCTCTGGGATAATCGGCTGTCGACAAAACAATCTTCCCCCGACCATCTAAGTATTCACACCAAACCATACGACCAGAAATATCGACCAATTCGATCATTCGAAATTTTGTATCATTCACAGCAATCTCTAAATTTCTGCCATTTCGAATGATAACTATATCATCATCTCTATCCACCTCTTCAATTCCGCTATAACAAGGATCATTCACCGCATCCGACGTTTCATATTCGATGTTACCGTCAGGACCTTTGACATAAACCAATTTATCCTGAGTATCCAACCCACTCACATCGGTAGAACAACCCGGGCGCAGCAAATCACCGTCTTCTACACCTATCCCTTCGATCCACAAGACCTTATCTCCCGTCCAAAATCGCTGCCGAAGTGTATTGGCGATCTCTACCGTATCGATTTTACTAATTGTCGAAGATACGGATTTCTGAGTAATCCAATCGAAATGAGTGATGGTCTCACCCTCCTTTACGCCGAAATCATAAATAAGATATTCCCTATCACACAAACTCTCGACAGGCATAAGGAGTTTATTAAAAGTTATATAAACCTGTTTCCCGGATTCTCGGATAAAAGCCAAATTTTCATCGGCCGTCTCCGAACAAGACTTAAAAGTGTAAAACTTTTTATACGCAATGTCATTGACAATGGTATCGGCTTGTATCAGATTTCGATAATAACTCTTTCCGAATAATTGCTGGGAATATCCCCACTCGACACCGTCTCGCACCAAAGGGACATACTCATAATGCGCAGCTTTTATATTCCCGACCACGGCGAACAAAAGAACGAACAACGTAATTTTTCTCATAACTATCACTTTTTCTTTAAGGTAATGAAATAATTTATTTGTAAAAATAATATATATCATTGAATGAATCTATTTTTATTCAATCTTTTTACCGAGATTGCGATTTCTACAAAAAACATGAAAATAGACTGTAACCCTACTCAATCAAATAAATTGATTTCTGCTCTCATTTGCACCATCTTTGCGCAGGATGCGAAAATAGGCTACATTCGGCAAAGTCAAGCGAGCTTGCTTTTGCCCTCATTTGCACTATCTTTGCATCGAATTTTCAAAAGGGATTGCCCCATGACTCAGAAAGCGAAAACTTATATGCTACCCGTCGCAATGGCTACCGGAAGTTTGGCGGGATATTTACTCCCCGACCTTACAGCCCGATGGGCTACACTTCTGGCCCCTATCCTTATTTTTGCTATGCTGTTGGTTACCTACTGTAAAATTTCCCCGAACGATCTACATATAAAACCTCTACACGGCTGGCTTCTCGCTGTTCAGATTATCGGTGGATTAACCATATTCGGTGCGCTTTATTTTTGGGATCCTATCATAGCGGAAGGAACTTTCATCTGCCTTTTCTGTCCCACAGCGACAGCCGCTCCCGTCATTACCGGAATGCTCGGAGGAAATGTCCCGACACTAATTTCATACAGTCTAATCAGCAATATGGCTGTGGCCATTTTATCGCCGATTATTTTTTCGTTCATGGGAATACATGCCGACATCTCTTTCCTCGACTCTTTCCTAACTATATGCAGTAAAGTGTTACCACTGCTTATCCTACCCTTAGGAGTGGCAATCCTCTTACGACAATGCCTACCCAAAATCCACACGGTATTGAATAAGCGACAATCTCTATCGTTTTACATGTGGGCAGTTTCGCTTTTTCTTGTAGTAGGCAAAGCGGTCACATTCATCATCGGACAAGGGAGAGAAGCTATACCTCTCGAAATCGCTATCGCCCTCCTCTCTTTGATCGTTTGTATAGGACAATTCTATATAGGGCGAAAATTAGGTGGACGATACGGCGATAAAATTTCAGGAGCGCAAGGATTGGGACAGAAAAACACCGTGCTTGCCATTTGGCTGGCACTCACTTATTTGTCGCCTATCACATCGATAGGCCCGGCATCATATATCATCTGGCAGAACAGCATCAATAGCTATCAACTTTACTTGAAAGAAAAGCAGACAATGAAAGGCTCTTAGAAACTGTTTTCATTTTTTCAAATCGAATCTTTTCCGGTCGAACGACCTCAAAACTATTCCAAATTCAAATATAAAAGGCTAATTTTCCTCTTCCTCCTCATTCACCGCCGGAAGATTCTTTTTCGCTTTCACCCCCATGACTTTAAGTTTCTCTACACGTCCTATCAGATTTCCGTTGCCGGTTTTCAGTTTTTTCATGGCATCGGTATAAGCCATAGCCGTCGTATTCAATGATTTACCAATCTTCTCCATATCCTCGACAAAACCGGCGAACTTATCGTACAATTTTCCGCCCTCCTCGGCTATATCGATTGCATTGCGGGTCTGCTTGTCCCGTTGCCACAAATCGGCTACGAGTTTCAGTGCGGCAATCAAATTCGTCGGGCTCAACAAAAGCACTTTCTTTTCATAGGCATATTGCCACAAAGCGTGATCGGCCTGCATAGCAGCCAGATAGGCAGCCTCGTTGGGAATAAACATCATTACATGATCGCCTTTCCCGACATAATCTTGATAGCTCTTCCCGGCCAGCTCGTCTATATGTTTCCTCACCGATACTAAATGCTGCTTCAATGCCAATCGAGCTTCGTCGGCATCTTCCGCATTGACGTAATTGACATAAGCCGTGAGAGATACTTTCGAGTCGATCACCATTTGATGATTTTCTCCACCGGGATAACGGATAATGACATCAGGACGCATCTTCCGCCCATCGGAGCCCTGTATGGTATGTCCCTCTTCGTCCCGCAAAGTTTCCTGTATGAAATATTCCCGATCCTTTTCAAGCCCCGATTTTTCGAGAATACTTTCCAATATCATCTCCCCCCAGTCACCCTGTATTTTGGAATCTCCACGCAGAGCATGAGTCAGCTGTTTTGCCTCCGCACCTATGGATTCGCTTCTCTCTACCAGCTCTTTAATCTGTTCTTTCAACGAAAACCGTTCGCGAGCCTCATTATTATAAGTTTCTTCCACGGTCTTTTTAAATCCCTCCAAACGCTCTTTCAAGGGATTGAGTATTTCGGCGAGACGTTCGTGGTTCATCTCGGAAAAGCTCTTCGATTTCTCCTGCAATATCTCGTTAGCCAGTACCTTGAACTCGTTGTTCATCTCTTGCCGGATACGTTGGACTTCCTGCTTTTGAACTTCCATATTTTCGGAAAGCATTTGATTACGGGCTTGCAGATCGCCTTTCTCACGGTTGAGTTTCTCTCGCTCCCGATTAGCAAAATCGAGTTGTGCCTGTACCTCGGCCAACCGCGCCGTACAGCTTTTCACCTGCGCCTCCAACACACCGTTGCGTACCTTCAAGTCAGCCGCCTCGCTTTCGCGTACCGCCAGCGACTGCTGCCACCCTTTACGACTCGAATTATACACGACAAAAAATACCACGGTAGCAACCAAAGCCACCAATATACCAACCCCTACTGCTATCATAATGATCTAATCTATATTCAACACCTCAAAAAATCGTTGTGCAATCTGCTCGAACCCGTTATTACCCGGATGAGAAGCGATATCCTTATCGGTAGTTATCGTTTCATATCCTTGCCAAGTCAATGTTTTAGCCTCGGTATTATCGCTATAACTTTCCGTTTGCACAATGGCTTTGTATTTCTTTCCACCGACATTAAAATCTATTTGTAACCGATTATCCGACAACACGGTATAATGGGTATAATTCAAGGACTGAGAGGTCGGGTCCACACGGGTGATAACCGTACCTATCAAACTGCGATTACCGGCTTTGTTAATGCCGTCTATCGCTACGAGGGTCACGGCATATTGTTTACACGCATTTTTTACAGACTTGATGACACTATTCGATACATACCAGCCATAAATCCACACGATACGAGCCCGAGGCGCATAGGCTTTTATGGTTGCGATCAGCTCTTTTGCCCCTTGCTCGAAGGCTTCTCTTTTACTCGATGTATTTACATTATCGCCAATCTGTATAACGACCAAATCCAAATCGTCGCTCAACACGGGACACAATCTATTATCCAACCAATCCATCTGTTGAGCCCGGTTTTCACAAGCCTCAAAATCGACTCCCGATAATTTCGTATCGGTATAGGCTGGATTGGCTTTTAAAAACTTTCTTTGGATAACGGCATGATAATCGCTCGCCGAGTCGGTCGCATTCATTCCGAAAGCGCCATTACCCAATAGTAAAGAATTCCCGATAAACAGAGCCTTATCAGGCATTTCAAATTTTCCATGATCGAAAATCAAGTCGGTTAGCTCCTCTCCAAAAAATTTGTCGCACGAGGCCATCGTTATCGACAAAATGATAAGGCATAAGTAAGAAGAGAAATATTTCATAAGCCTATACAAACAATTGTATTTGAACAATGTGACAACAAAGATATTAAATAACATGAACAGAGGCAAACGAAAAAATCATTCCCGCATAAATATTCTGCATCACACCTCTACAAACAGACGATAAATTTCACTATTCACACTTTTATAATTACTTTTGTACAAGTAACCGACAAAATTCCAACGCATGAAATTAGGAGATGTATGGTTCTCGGCCATTGCCGAAGCCGAAAA
Source organism: Barnesiella sp. (assembly GCF_022723415.1). Taxonomy (NCBI): domain Bacteria; kingdom Pseudomonadati; phylum Bacteroidota; class Bacteroidia; order Bacteroidales; family Barnesiellaceae; genus Barnesiella; species Barnesiella sp. Next base: position 11,004 of record NZ_JAIJHU010000009.1, read on the forward strand.
CAGTGACCGCATGATTGTCGTTTCGGGACGTACCGAGATAGAACCGTTCATTCAATCGGGCAAGTTCAAAGAACGTGTTGAAATCACATGGAAATACGAGGCCGATAGTAAAGGCATGCCCAATGAGACTACCGGGAAACTGATGGAAGAAGTGCAGACCGTATTGAAACAGGCTATGGAAAAAGATAAACTGGCCATTTTCACAGGAATCTATACCGGAGACGGCGAACGCACATGGGTATTTTATACCCGCAATATACCTGCATTCGGACGTATGCTCAACGAAACTCTCGCTCCGTTCGAAACGTTACCTCTCACCATCTATACCGAGAAAGACCCCGAATGGAACGAATATCGGGAAATGTGCGAGCTTCAAGATCAGGATAATGACGATGAAGACCTCGATGAATGAAAGCGATACAGCACTGAACGTCCATTCGCACAATGAAAAAAGCGCTCTTACATATAGGCATATTCATTCTGTTTTCGGCTCAAATAGCATGTTCACATGGAGAAGACGAACCGGAAGATATTACTACTATCTCTGTTAATGAACCGGGCTCCCTATCTGAAATCATCGCGCCGAGCCAACGAGGCAGTATTACTAAATTATCCGTAAAAGGATCTCTAAATTATAGCGATATTTCCTATATCCACCAAATGCCGGAATTACTTTACTTAGATGTAGGAAACGTCGTACTGCCCAACAACTACTTCCCGGATAATGCCATTTCCAGCCATGAAAAATTAGAGGCCGTGATTCTCCCTGTATCGCTCGATTCTATCGGGGCATCGGCATTTCGATGGTGCGAAAGGTTGCAAGCCGTCCGCCTGCCCAAAAAACTTAAATCCATCGGAGCGTATGCATTCGCCGGCTGTATCAATCTGTACGATATAGAATTACCCAACTCTTTGCTATATCTCGAAAAATATGCCTTTTCCGGTTGTAAAAGTTTATATACCTTGAAAATACCATCGAAATTACAACGTATATCCGACTATACTTTTTCCAAATGTATCAGCCTTACCGAAATAAAAATACCGGGAAGTATCCGGGAAATAGGGTATAAATCATTTTCGGGTTGCAGCGGACTCCGAGAAATTAGCATCCCCTCGACTGTCAAAACAGTAGGTATCGGAGCCTTTGAAAATTGTACCGAATTAAAGGATATATCCTTGCCAACGACTCTTACCGAAATCAATTACTACACATTCTCAGGCTGTACCAGTCTCACTACTCTTACTCTACACAGCAAGCTCACCGCTATCAACAACTATGCTTTCGCCGGATGCAAAAGCCTTACTGAAATACATTGTAAAAACAGCAACCCGCCTTTGATCGGAGAAAATACATTTCGAGACGTAAACCGCATCGGCTGTAAAATATTCGTCCCGTCGAAACGAGCGAAGAAAAGTTATAGTACAGCCCTCTATTGGAATGAATTTACCATTTATATAGAATGACACCTACTGTTCTTTATTCGAATCAATTATAATGAACAGAAATTATAATACTAAAAAACGTATTTTTATCAAATCAAGATTTTAATTTATAATTTTTTTCATTATACTTGCATTAAACAAAAAAACAATCTGCTCCATCAACCAACAGAACATACACTATTCATATTCTTGTAAAATCCTAAACGATAAAGCCATGAAAAATACATTACTTCGAACAGTCGTTATCTTCGTCGCTCTTTGCATTTATCCCAGTATCCACGCTTATGACTTTGAATATGACGGATTCTATTACGACATTACCTCCGATTCAACAGTAAGTGTCACTTACGAAGGATCCACCGAATATCAATACGAAGGCGACATTATAATCCCTGAAAAAGCAACCTTTAATAACAAAACTTACCAAGTCTCAGAGATTGGTCCATTTGCTTTTTTTGAGTGTAATATCGGAACAATCTCGATTCCAAACAATATTATTGCAATTAGAGAAAGTGCCTTCACTTCATCTTCATTAGACTCCATCAATATAGGATCAGGAGTCTTGATAATCGAGCCGTCAGCTTTTAGCTATTGTAACCTAGGCCATATCAATATCCCCGATAATGTCACAAGAATAGGGCATCATGCCTTTTATGCAAGTTTTGGTTTAGAAACTGTAATAATCGGCAATGGAGTTACCCAAATAGAACAATCAACATTTCATTTTTGTCCAAATTTAAAGCACATTGCATTAGGAAATAATACCACCTCAATCGGAGCAGAAGCATTTCTCTCTTGCGATAGCCTAAAATATATAGAACTGCCCAATAGTATCAGCGAAATAGGTAAAAATGCATTTAGTAGCTGCGATGCATTATCATCTATTACACTCAGTGAAAATCTATCAGAAATAAAAGAGCAGACTTTTTCAAATTGTACAAGTCTGTCTTCTATTATAATTCCCGACAAAGTATCGACCATAGCAACATCAGCATTTTCAGGGTGTAATCATTTAGTCTCTCTCAGATTGGGTACAGGTGTTACTGATATATCTTATTGGGCATTTAAAAGCGCTCCATTGAAAGAAATCTATGCTTTCTCGGAAACGCCACCGACAGTCCATTATACAAACTCATACACAAATTCCTTTGACGCAGACATTTTTAATCAATGCACTCTGTACGTCCCTGCCGGTAGTTTACAAGCCTACAAAAATGCAGAAGTATGGAAAAATTTCAAAAACATCGTGGAGAATGATTTCACAGGAATAGAACGCCCCTCACCAGACAAAGCAAAAATTTTCGGAAACAAAAATAGCATTGCATTTCGAAATATCGAACCGGGTACAGATATAAGTATCTATGACACAACCGGGAAATGTATAAAAACATTTGCAGTGGACGGAGACAGCGAAATCCCCTTCCCCAGCGGTATTTATCTCATCAAATATGCCGGGAAAACCGTAAAAATAATATTATAATCAAATAGGCTCAGTAAAAATCGGTGGGGGTAAACATGAATTTTAGCGAATGCGATGGACTGCATTTTCCTTCTCCCCTGCCGTGTCCCGTAGCCTTACGGAGTGTTGCGTCAGCAATATAGGAGAGACACCGAAGTAACGGCAGTTTCTGAGGAGAGGGGTTGAAAAGATTTCAAGAGTTTTTGGGCTGTAAGAATTAACCCCTCCGTCCGACGGACACCTCCCCTATATTTTGTTTGACAACAAAACACAGGGGAGGAGGGCAATACCTTCTGTATCGTTAGATTATATAAAAGTACAATCCCCTCTGATTTCCTACTGAGAAGCTATAAAGGAGAAATGGCACTATAAATAAAAAGAGATGTTCGGTAAAACATCTCTTTTTATTTATTCCACAAGACAGTTGTACTCTATTTTTATTCCTCGTCTTCCTCTTCTTTCATATTGTGGAAAACATTTTGTACATCTTCGTCTTCCTCAAAACGTTCGATCAACTTTTCGATAGAAGCGCGTTGTTCGGGTGTAACATCTTTCACATCGTTAGGAATACGTTCGAATTCGGCACTAACGATTTCATAACCGGCCTCTTCGAGATGGTGTTGGATATTATTATTCTCCGAGAACTCGCCATAAAGTACGATTTCTTCCTCATCGGCCTCCACTTCATCGACACCATAGTCAATCATTTCAAGTTCGAGATCCTCCACCGAGACTCCCTCTTTGGGTTTGATATGAAACACACATTTGTGGTCGAACAAGAAAGAAAGACTACCGGTCGTTCCCAACGATCCTCCGGCTTTATTGAAATAACTGCGCACATTGGCGACAGTACGGGTCGTGTTATCGGTAGCTGTTTCTACGACGATAGCGATACCGAAAGGACCGTATCCTTCATAAACCACTTCCTTATAATCGCCGGCATCTTTCGACGAAGCTTTTTTAATAGCCCGTTCTACATTTTCTTTCGGCATATTCGCCGCTTTGGCATTCTGCATCAATACACGCAGACGCGGATTGGCATCGGGATCGGGTCCACCGGCTTTAACGGCAATAGAAATTTCTTTCCCAATTTTCGTAAATGTACGGGCCATATTACCCCACCGTTTCAATTTTCTGGCTTTACGATATTCAAAAGCTCTTCCCATAGGATATCTTTTACTTATATTTTTATTAAATCGAATTATCTTAGCTGTGCCTCCAATTTCTGTTGAAGATTGGCTATAATTTTATTCATGATAGCATCTATCTGCTTATCGTTAAGCGTCTTATTCTCGTCTTGAAGAATAAACGAAACGGCATAGGACTTCTTACCTTCGGGGAGGTTCTTCCCTTCATAAACATCGAAAAGATAGACCTCTTTGAGCAATTTACGCTCGCTTTCCCGAGCCACTTTCTCGATATCGGCAAAAGAGACCGCTTGATCGACCAACAAAGCCAAATCCCGTTTCACCGCTTGAAATTTAGGCAATTCGCTGTACAATACCGCATGTTTCGCAGCCATTTTCATTAGTGAATCCCAATTCAACTCGGCAAAAGAAACCTCGACATCGATATCGAAACGTTTGAGTATCTTATGCGAGACAAGCCCCATCTTTCCTAGTATCTTTCCTCCCCGGTTGCTATAAGTCAAAGCTACCGAATAAATCTCGTCGCTTGTCTGTGTCGCGATAATATCACCGGCTATTCCAAGACGGGCAAAAATATTCTCCACATAAGCCTTCATTTCGTAAACCGAAGATTTCTCATCGGCATGCGCCCAGCTTCCTTCCACTCGATTACCGGTCTGCCACAAAGCGAAATGTTTTTCTTCGGAATAGCCCGACAAAACTTTCTCTTCATTATGAGTCTCCGGGTCAAAATAATAACAATTACCACATTCGTAAAAACGCAAGTTGGCCCGACGACGATTTATATTATGTGAAATACTTTCCAATCCACCGAATAAAAGGGTTTGGCGCATTACATTCAAGTCATTGCTCAACGGATTAAGCAAAGCCACGCAATGCGCACGAGGCCAACCTTGCAAGTCGTCGTAATAAGCGCCACAGGTTAATGAGTTGTTCATGATTTCATTAAACCCGCACCCCGTGAGCTGTTCCGAAACTAAATTTTGAAACTGGTGACTTTGGTCGGTAACAGTCTTATAAGAAAGGCTGGAATGTACCCGGTCGGATATTTCGACATGATTATATCCATAGATACGAAGTAGATCTTCTATAACATCGACATCTCGCTGCACATCGACCCTATATGTAGGAACTTGCAACGAAAGTTCCTTTTCTGTTTCAGAAACGATCTTTATTTCAAGACTGTTCAATATGCTCTTGACCGTATCGACTGGAATATGTTTCCCGATGAGAGTATCGATTTTTTCATACGTAAGGGTTACAGGGAACGGAGCTACCGGATTGGGATATATATCCACAACTTCACCGCAAATCTCACCTCCGGCCAATTCTTTCACCAATAGAGCCGCCCGTTTCAAAGCATATAGAGTATCATTGGGATCGACACCACGCTCGAAGCGGAAAGACGAATCGGTATTCAATCCTTGACGGCGAGCTGTCTTACGCACCCATGTGGGATTAAAGCAAGCCGACTCCAAGAAAATATCGGTCGTATCGTTGGTTACACCCGATTTCAAACCGCCAAACACACCGGCGATACACATCGATTCCTTCTCATTACATATCATTAAGTCGTTAGAAGTCAACGTACGCTCTACCTCATCGAGTGTAACGAATTTCTCACCCTCTACGGCAGGTTTCACGATGACTTTCCCTCCGGCAATTCGATTCAAATCAAAACAATGCAGCGGTTGTCCGGTAGCATGGAGTATATAATTGGTAATATCCACCACATTATTGATCGGACGCAATCCGATAGCGGACAAACGTTGCTTCAACCAATCGGGACTTTCTGCCACTTTCACATTCCGCATCGTCACTCCGCTGTACCGGATACATGCTTCATGGTTCGCTACATCGACATCAATACCGCCCTCTTTTCTATCGATAGCGAAATCGTTTACCGACGGTCTGTGCAATCCGGCATCTTTACCCCTTTGTGTCAAATAAGCGGCCAAATCACGGGCAACGCCATAATGCGAAGCTGCATCGATACGATTCGGGGTAATATCCACTTCGAGGACATAATCGCTCTTTATATTATAATAGTCTTTGGCCAGTGTACCGGGCTTTACCTCTCCCGGCAACACGATAATGCCATCGTGCGAAGTTCCTATACCTATTTCGTCTTCGGCACAAATCATACCGAAAGATTCCACTCCGCGAATCTTCGATTTTTTAATCGTAAAACTTTCTTCACCACTATACAAAACAGTACCCAACGTAGCCACTACCACGTATTGTCCCGCCGCGACATTCGCAGCTCCACACACGATTTGAACAGGCTCGGATTCCCCCAAATCCACGGTAGTAATGTGCAAATGATCTGAGTTGGGGTGATCCTCACAAGTGAGAACCTTACCGATAACCAGCCCGTTAAGGCCGCCCTTGATGGTTTGCACCTCTTCAATTCCACCGGTCTCCAAACCGATAGAGGTGAGAGCTGCCGAAAGTTCTTCGGGAGAAAGGTCAAAATTCACGTAATCTTTCAACCAATTATACGAAATATTCATAACGAACTAATTTTATCTTCTTTCTAAAAACGCCGAAAAAGCCTTGAAAAAGCTCTTCCGAAAATTTCGCCAAAGTTAATAAGAAACTGTTTAAAAAGCCAAGCTATCGACTAATTTAAAAGGTTCTAAAAGCTATTTCTCAGCAGTATTTATTCTATTTGTCCCCGATGTTATCGACAAGAATCGAGCCGGTATGGGAGTCTCGAAATTCATCTCACGTCGTGTTACCGGGTGAGCAAAGCGTAATTTAACCGCATGTAGAGCCACACGTCCCAAAGGACTGCCATGCGCACCGTATTTGCGATCTCCGATAATACTATGACCGAGATCGTGCATGTGAACCCGTATCTGATTTTTACGTCCCGTCTCCAAATCGAGTTCTACCAACGAAAAACGGCTGTTACCTCCCAATACCTTATAACGAGTAATCGCCAACTGCCCCTCATCGGGATTATCGGTCGAATAAACTTGGAAAGCCGCATTTTCGGTCAAATAGGAACGAACCATTCCCTCGGGTTGCTCCATCACGCCCTCTACTACTGCTACATATTTACGTTCCAATACGATATTGTGCCAATTATGCTGCAACTGTTCCTGTATTCCTTTGCTTTTAGCAAACATCATCAAACCCGAAGTATCCCTGTCGAGACGATGCACGATGAACAGCTTGTTCTCCGGGTTCTGGGATTTCACATAATCGCTGAGTATACTATATGCTGTTCCGGTCTTTATACGTTCTGTCGACATCGAAAGCAATCCATACCCCTTATCTATGACAATGATATACTCATCTTCATAAACCATCTTCAAACGATTGTGTTTAAACACACTGAAACCTCGCTTAAAATTAATTTTCAATTCGTCCCCAACATGCAACATCGTGTCGAATTGGGTAACCGGCATATCATTGACAGCGACTTGCCGGTGAGACAGATAAGATTTGACCGTCGTGCGGCTTTTGTCCCCAAACAAAGTCAATAGATAATTCAACAATGTATCGTCGTGCTCTACTTTGAAACGCTTGATATCTTTTTCGGAAAACCGGCGTAAAGGCCGTTTATCGGAAGGTTGGCGCATATTATTTATTTTTTGTGCAAAGATAGTGTAAACCAAGAGCAGAAACAAATTTATTTGGAAATGCCGAAGTATAGCTTATTTTCGCATTAACACGGTTCTATAAAAAACAACGGGGATAGGCATGAATTTTGGCGAATGCGATGAATTGCGTTCCTCCTTCTCCCCTGCCGTTTCCCGTAACATTATGAGGTGCTGCGTTAGCAATATAGGAGAGACACCGAAGAAACGGCAGTTTCTGAGGAGAGGGGTTGAAAAGATTTTATAGACTTTTTGGCTGTAAGGGTTAACCCCTCCGTCTTGCGGACACCTCCCCTATATTTTGCTGTGCAAAACACAGTGGAGGAGGTTTAATTCAATCGCAAAGACAACTTCACTTCCCTCTTTTTATATGCTTCGAAAAAGTGTAAATATTAGTATAAACCATGCCCATTTTCTAATCGGGCAACATTCCCAATTTATCGGCGACACCCACGACAAGTCCCCACACAAAGAAACTGACGACACCGGCAATTAACGCAGAGAAAAAACCATCGCTAATCCAAACAGAAATCACCGTAACAATAATACTCAACAATCCTCCATACAAAATGATATACCCCATAGCCTTCCATATGAAAACCACAGCCGATAAAATAAATGCCAACACCGACCAAACAAAACCGAAAAATCGAGAAAAGCCATCGCCTACCCTTCGCCAAAACGAACGCCTCGGCCGGTGAGGATATCGCGGCCTGCCCTGTGAAATGATTTCACCGGTCGACATATTCACACGAGTCCCGTTACGCAACGTAATGATACGATCGCCCATAGCCCCAAAAACTATCTACACTCCAAGCACTCGGAATCTTTTTTCAATTTTACTCCATACCAACGGAGTATCGTCAAATGTCTATTCGGATTCCGATTGAATGGAGCCCAGTTGGCAAATTGGAAATCCCGACGATTGGCCCAAATATAATAATCATAGGTCAACTCTTCTATCAGCGAAGATATGCCGCACTCGATTCCACGAGATAGCTCGTTCAATGCCAATTTTACCATCATATTGTTAATCGGTGCGATATCGGTCGATAATCCCACCTGAACCATCGCATGAGCATCCTCGTCCGACACATATGCCGGTATAACTCCCAACTCTCTGGCCCGACGCACATCGGTAATCTCGTCATTCTGATGATAAATAGGATTCCCCGTCAAGCAGGCATAACACGGTCCACCCGGTCTTACGCGTAATATATCGCCACCCTCGGCGCGAGTGACAGCCCTGCCAAACAATCCCACTTTACCCAATTTCACCAAACGGGCATTGATGTTATATCTGCTCGCATACTCGTCCGTCGCAACTATGGTAAGATCCGATTCTGCCACACATTTTTCAAGAATATCAAGCTGCTTATTCATATCGATATCGTAGGTCTCTACTTGCGCATACGGGTTTTTCAATAATATGGCATCTTTCACGGCATTTACTTTGAGCCGTCCCAATTCGTTCACCCCACAGATATGACGAGCGATATTGTGCAATTCTATACGATCGAAATCCATCAGTATAAAATGCCCTACACCGGCTTTCGCCAACTCGACGGCAATAGGTGCGCCACCGCTGCCTAACCCTACGATAAGGACCTTTTTCGACTCCAACGCTCCCACTTCGAGTAGCCCTTTACTGCGAGTATAAAGCTCACTCTTGCGAGGCACATATTTCACAACCGCCTCGATGATTCTTCCGTCATCGACAATAAAAGCACGAGAGCTGACTTTCGTGTCTTCGACATGAATGCAAACAATAACGACCGGAACTCGTTTTGCCTCTTCCGGCATCGATGCATAAACAGACAAAGCCACATCTTCGGCCTTTCCATAATCGTCAGTATCGACTACCCGAAAGAGACAAGGCATGGAATATCCTGTCGGAGCCACCTGCGGATACTTGATGTAGACATGGTAAACCTGTTCGCCTTTCCACTCAAAAGCAGCGCCGAAACATTGTGATTGCCCGCTATTCCAAAAATCCTGCAAATGATCCTGATAAATGTACACTATCGGTTCCATAGCACCTTATTCTTTATCATTATAATAAGGTTTGGTTCCTATTGTCGTGCCCACTTTTTCCTTTCCGCTTTTTTCCGCTTCATCGGGAGTCATCGCTTCCAGTTCTCCATCGTCTCCGATAACCAATTCTACTTCTCTACGTCCACTGTTGGTTTGAGCCAGAGCTTCACCCAAATCTTCACAATCGTCAGTTTGTTTTTTTCCAAATAGTCCCATAGTTAGTTATATTCTTTAATAGATCAATAATTTGCCCCTTTCAAAAATTCATCGAGCGTCTTTCCCGTTTTCAGATGACATTCATACATTTCGAGCCAAATGCGAACCTTAATAATAATCTGATACAAAGTTATTCGATTCGGAGCCCAATCCTCATAACCGTAATGACAAACCCTCACACAGCCGTTTTCTCCGGTAAGCGTATGCATACTGTGACTGGCTTGCAGCATACTACCGCCGGAACGCGTCAACAAGGGTTTAGGACTCGTAATAAAAACCTTCGGTATATTATAGGGATAATTGTCCGAAAGGTCTATTTTCACCACGTAGCATCGTAGAGAATTAGTCTGAATGGCGACCGCCAAATACGGATACGGCGTGTCCATATCCATAAATTTGTACTGTTTCGATTTTATCGTCGAATTTTGCAATACACCTAATTCTATTTGATATCTGTCATAAGTCATATCGATAAATATTTTAAACTGTTAATAACCGATTGTCCCATCTCTGAAAACGACGAAAGCCAGTGAGGTGTACCGTTTTTTCCCAATGCCCCCAAGCTCCAAGAAGTAGTTTCTCCCGCCTCATACCGGACAACGTAAGGCGCCCGACTCGGAAAATCTTTATCGAAAACAATCCTCCAAGAAGACCGACGAGGTATATCGAATCTGATTTCAATAGTCATGTCATCTACTTTCAACAGTTTCACAGCGGAATATTTCGACTGTATATAAGAGACGATACGCTTCAACTGCAAACGGTTTTCTTTATTATTCAACCAAAAACCGGTATCGAACGTCACGCCATTCTCCGGCGGCATCTGTTGTACCGGAATCATATTCAACTCATGATACACAGCCTCTTTGACCTGCGGCATTATCACAGAATCCCGATAAGCCGTATCATAACGACTCCTTACCGAACCGTCTCCTTGCACCACATTCCACGGCACTAAGTTCATCTTTACCCCTTCACCTGTGCATACAAAAGAAAAAGCATTGACAGAGGCCCCTGCCCTATCGCAAATTCCAATAGCCAATATACACCGCGACAGCCCGTCTGCCAGCATACCCTCTTGTATCGATTGCACATCGCCTCCGCTCGGATACGACAATCCCAAACCATGATGCGAATGCCACACACCGATATGGGAGAGATGGTACTCTTCGAATAATCTATCGGCATGCAACTGCAAATAATCGGCATCTTGTATAAAACTGGTAAAACGACAGACCGACCTTCTACCGGGACCCAATACATACATGATTACGGCATCTCCGTTCGGCGTCCAATAGCCCAACAAATTACCTCCGGTTTCCATGTGAGGAGAATCCAATATTGTCCTCGCCATGAAATCTAATTCCCCCCGATAAATATATACGCCCCCATGAGCTATTCGCCCGATATCCATAATCTCTTGTTTTTCATGATTACGCAATATAAATAAAAAATATCGACATTTACAAACTTATAACTATAAAATTAATTATGAACTGGTCTATAATTCTCATTCACTTTCCCAATCATACAAAAAAGAGTCCTTGTTTTTGTCTTTCCGTAAATAACTATTACCTTTGTTCGCTACTTCTAAATCGAGTTAAAAGATGAAAATGAAAATACACCGAGAAGGGAAAAACATATTACTTATTCTTTTTATCATTCTGGCTCTTTTGAATTTGCCGGTTTATCTATGGATAAAAATAACATGGCTGGCTTATCTAATCCACGCCGCCTCCATTATATTTTTCTTTCTGGTAGTTAATTTTTTCCGGTCTCCCAAACGGCATTTCAAAGGTAATCCAAAAAATGCCATAGTCGCACCGGCAGACGGTGTCGTAGTCGTTCTTGAAGAAGTTCTCGAAGATGAATACTTTCATGACAAACGTATGCAAGTTTCTATCTTTATGAATATATTCAACGTACATGCCAACTGGTTTCCCGTTGCCGGAAAAGTAATCCATGTAAGTCATCAACAAGGCCGTTTTATGGCAGCCTATTTACCTAAATCAAGCACAGACAACGAAAGATCCACAGTAGTCATTAAGGCTGAAAATGGTGAGGAAATCTTAGTCAGACAAATTGCCGGTGCAGTGGCGCGTCGCATTGTAACTTACGCCGAAGTCGGTGATACCTGTGACATCGACGAACACATGGGCTTTATAAAATTCGGTTCACGCGTAGATTTGTACCTTCCGCTCGATTGCGATATTAAAGTAGCTCTACACGATAAAACAATAGGCGACCTCACCGAAATAGCCCGTCTAAAATAAAGCTCTCATGAATGCCATTACAAAAAATATCCCTAATAGTATTACTTGTCTCAATCTCCTTTCAGGGTGTTTTGCCTGTCTTTTCGCATACAAAGGAGAATACGACATAGTTGCTTTATGCATAGGGTTATCCGCATTATTCGACTTTTTAGACGGTATGGCGGCACGTTTGCTCCATGCTTACTCTCCGATGGGAAAAGAATTGGATTCACTCGCCGATCTTATCAGCTTCGGGCTTGCTCCGGGATTCATGGCCATGCATTTCATGCTATACGACAGTGTCTTTCATGGAATAAACGATTCCTATCAAATCTGGTGGGCATTAAGCGCATTGCTCATTCCTGTTTTCTCCGCACTCCGTTTAGCGAAATTCAATATCGATACTCGTCAGACAACCTCGTTCATCGGGTTGCCCGTCCCTGCCAACGCTCTTTTTTGGATAGGAATATGTCAAGCCGGCTTACAAATAGAGGACAAAGCCTGTGGATACGCTATCGTCTGCTTAGTCATTCTCTTCTCTTTCCTATTGATTTCGGAGATTCCCATGTTTTCTCTAAAATTCAAGAACTTGAAGTTAAAAGAAAATTATCTTCGTTACTTGATTTTAATCGCTGCCGCAATTTTCCTTATCTTTTTCGGACTGGCAGGCCTCGCCGCAACAATAGGCTTGTATATAATATTATCGCTGTTGACAGCCAAGAAGCATTAACAACAAAAACGGAACGGTTTTTGTTCTACCATACATAAACTTAACAAGTATCAATTATGCATGCTCTTGGACTGCTCCTCATCATAGCTTTTATTATCTTCATAGTACCCATTATAGGTATATTTCAACTTATCCTCCGGTTCTTCTTCGGAAAGAAAAACAGCGTTAGGAATCCCTTTCAACAAGGACAACAGGGACAAAACAACAAAGGGCGTACCACATGGTACACCCATACGAAAAAGAACAAAAAGGTTATCCAAGACGACGAAGGAGAATATATAGATTTTGAAGATATAAAAGAGAAATAGATAATAAGTTTATTATCTATTTTCTACTTTACAGATAAAATCTCTTCTACTATAAAATTGCTATATCCACGCCAGGGCAAAGCTCCAAGATATTCGTTATATTTCAGCTCCACATGACGGCCGCTCAATCGCATGAGAGAATCTGCCAAATTGGCATTATCCACAGAAAAGACAAATTGATTGGACTGTAACGTTCCCCGGCTCTCGGTGCGAAAACCTTCCATAATGAGAATTCCCTCATAGGTTTTGAATACATATCCTTTTTTTACGACATAATTCAAAGTACCGGCTTTTACCCCCGATCCAAAGACAAAATAATAACGTACATAAAAAAAAGCTCCCCCAACCAATAGGAGCAATACAATGGCAACCCGAATGAAACGACGGAATGATCGACGCACCTTGCCAGAGACTTGGTTACTCGATTCATTTTGATTTACATGACTATCCATCTCATTTATATTTTTCAAAATTTACTCAAATTATCCTACTTTTCAAAAAGTATCTTCCTATCCAATTACAAAAACACTTTGTCGAACAACGAACGCACGCCCCGTTTTCACACCAGCGGAAAACTTACTGGAAGGCTCTCATTTTCCACACAAAGATAACATTTTTATATACGACATATACAACAAACAAAAAAGCCGTCGATACCGCTTTCCATATCGACGGCTTTTAACGAATATTGTATTTAATCTTTTTCCGGAATATTTTCAAGGACTGCCACCAACAACTTCCAGAAAGTCTCGACCGTAGAAATCTTAACTTTTTCATTCGGTGAGTGAGGGTGCTTAATAGTAGGACCAAAGGAAATCATATCCAATCCCGGATAATTAGCTCCGATAATACCACACTCCAATCCGGCATGCATCATTTTTACGTCGGCCTCTTTTCCGGTAACTTGCGGATATATTTTTTTCATCAGGTTCAATATATCCGATTTAAAATTAGGTTCCCAGCCGGGATATGCACCATCAAACTCCACTCTGGCTCCTGCCAAAGCAAAAGTACTCTCCAATTCCGATGCCAAAGCCATTTTCATGGTTTCACTGGAACTCCGCACCAAAATCTGTATTTCGACAAGCCCCTCCGAAGTACGCACAATAGAAAGATTGGACGATGTTTCTACCACCTCTGGGGCATCCGGAATCATACGATACACGCCATTATGACAAGCGACAACGGCATTGATAAGATCGTCTTGTATTTCTTCCGGCAAAAGAGTTTTCGGAAGTGAAATCTCCTCGGCTTTAAAAACCAATCCATCTTCAATAAAACCATACTCCCGTCTCAAAGTGGAGAAAAACTCATCGACAGCGGCCATGAAATCGGTTTTATCTTCTGATAAAATAGTCACCACAGCCTCTGCTTCACGCGGTATGGCGTTTCGCAATGTTCCTCCGTTATAATGAGCCAAACGAGCTCCATACTCCGATACAGCCTCTTTCAAAAACCTGAACATCTCCTTGTTAGCATTCATTCTTCCCAAATGAATATCCACACCCGAATGACCGCCATGCAATCCGCCCAAAGTCAATTTCAAAGCTATTTCACCGGCAACCGGAGTATAAGCCTCCTCTTTGTATTTAAATTCGACATTTACATCTACCCCTCCGGCACAGCTCATATACAATTCGCCATCTTGCTCCGAGTCGGTATTCAATAATATTTCACCTTGCAGCTCACCCGGTTCAAGCCCTATGGCTCCATACATACCGGTCTCCTCGTCGTTAGTAAACAAAGCTTCGATAGGTCCATGCTGTATCTCTTTCGATTCGAGAATCGCCAAAATCGAAGAAATACCTATACCATTATCAGCTCCCAATGTCGTTTCGGTAGCGCTCACCCATTCACCGTCGATACGAGGAAGAATCGGATCGGTCTCGAAATTATGGTTCACCGATTTATTCGCCTGAGGAACCATATCCATGTGTCCTTGAAGAATAACCGGCTTGCGGTTTTCCATGCCGGGTGTGGCAGGTTTACGAATAATGACATTCCCGGCCTTATCCAAAATGGTCTCCAATCCCAAAGAACGACCTACACCCATTATATACTCGGTGATTTTATCGAGATGCCCCGACGGACGAGGTACTTGACAAATCGCATTGAAATATTTCCATACTGCCTGCGGTTGAAGAGAAGTGATTTTGTTGTCCATAGTGAAAATTTTATTTACCAATAATATTTTTAAGGGCGATCCGACTTTGGAAGTTCAGTCATGACCTCTGCCATAATCCTTTCACCCTTTGGTTTCTTTTTGTCACACGCCATCGAAATAAAGGCATATATACCTATCAGAACGATTAGTACCATTTGAGAGCCATGTGCCACAAAAGCAAATGCCCCCGCCTCGTTACCGGTTATGCCATAATAGGACAATCCGGCAATCACAGCAAAATGCCACGGCCCGATTCCACCCTGTACGGGAAGCAACATACCCAAACTACCCAATACATAAAGCAGCAAGACCGCCGAGACCGTCAAATCTTCCATACCGGGGAAAGCGAATATGCAGACATACAGTTGCATAAAATAACAGAACCAAATAAACAGGGTATAGAATACGAACCAAAATTTCCCTCTCATCGTAATAATCGAGGCAAAACCGTCCCAGATGTTGGCCATAAAATTCTTTATCTTCAATACAATCTTGCTCCGACTGTTCGTATAGAAAAACCAAACGACAGCGACAATACATACAAAGATTCCAACATAGAGCCACACCGAAGTCAATACATTCATCACCCCTGTTTCGATAGAAGGATTCTCATTCAAAAATTGACGGAACGGCTTCATTTGAATCATGAATACCGCAAACGTAAGCATTGCGAGCATTATCGTATCGGAGAGACGATCGGAAACCATAGATCCCAATACTTTCGTAAATGATGCCTTTTCTCGCTGGGCCACATAACCGCAACGCCAAACCTCTCCCAACCGGGGAAACAACAGATTCATGGCATACGTGCCGAAAATAGCGTTTATCAAAACCCGCATCGACGGGGTTATATTCAACGCTCGCAACTGCAAACGCCAGCGAAACGCACGGGCAATATGGCTGAATGCTGCAATAACCATAGATAGGATAATCCAAAAATAATTCACATCTGATTTGAGGATTTGAAAAATGGTATTCATATCCAATTTCTGGTAGACATACCAAAACAACCACACACCACAAAGCAGAGGAAGCAGATATTTTACAATATCCCGTATTATCCTTTTCAATTTTCCCGTTTTAAAAATTTGTTATACTTTTGTAGGTTGCAAAGATAAAGGTTTATCTTCAACTTTGTAGCTGGCAGAGGTATGAAAAATCTCTGTGAGAAAAAATTTATTGACTGACAACTGAAACGAACCCTTCATGAGCTACATAGTTAGACCTAAAAAATCGTTAGGGCAGCACTTTCTCATCGATTTGAATATCGCACAAGCCATTGCCGATACGCTCGACAATTACAAAAATACTCCCATACTTGAAGTAGGCCCCGGCATGGGAGTCTTAACTCAATATCTTCTATCCAAAGGACACGATTTGACAGTCGTCGAACTCGACCATGAATCGATCGAATATTTACAAGAAAATTTCCCCGAATTGAAAGGACACATTTTAGAAGAAGATTTTCTAAAACTCGATTTATCGAAGTTGTTCTTCGGAAATTTCTGCGTTATAGGAAACTATCCCTACAATATATCCAGTCAAATATTTTTCAAAGTACTCGAATACAAAGATCATATACCTTGTTGCAGCGGCATGATTCAAAAAGAAGTCGCCGAACGAATGGCAGCCCCTCCGGGCAGTAAAACTTACGGTATTTTGAGTGTATTGCTGCAAGCTTGGTATGAAATAGAATATTTATTCACAGTCCCCGAACACGTATTCAATCCCCCACCGAAAGTCAAATCGGCAGTCATCAAAATGACACGAAACCAAGTCCGGCAATTAGGTTGTAACGAACCTCTATTCAAACGAATCGTAAAAACCGCATTCAATCAAAGACGAAAAACCATGCGGAACTCATTAAAAAGTATGGTCGGACAAGATTGTAAAATATTGGCAGAACCGATTTTCAACGAACGCCCCGAACGGCTATCGGTCAAACAATTCATAGATTTGACAAATCTATTGGAAAGTTACATTATAAAATGAATAATCTACCGGAATATTTACGAAAACGACATTCCGGTCTCAAAGTATAAGGAGGGAAAAACATGGATAAATTTACACCCGAATATATCCAAAATGTTCAGCAAATCATTAAAAACGACGAAAAAGACAAAGCCCGTGAATTACTGAAAGATTTGCACCCGGCCGATATAGCGGAACTATATCAACAGTTGAACCTCGATGAAGCAGAGTATATCTACATGCTTTTGGACGGGGAAAAAGCGGCAGATGTACTTCTCGAACTAGATGAAGACGATCGGGAAAAAATGTTGAAACAACTGCCAAGCGAAGTCATCGCCAAACAGTTTATCGACTACATGGATTCCGACGATGCCGTGGACCTCATTCGGGAAATGGACGAAGACGCTCAGGAAGAGATCCTCTCCCACATCGACGACGTAGAACAAGCCGGAGACATCGTTGACTTGTTGAAATACGATGAAGACACCGCCGGTGGTCTCATGGGTACAGAAATGGTTGTCGTAAACGAAAATTGGAGTATGCCCGAATGCGTCAAACAAATGCGGATACAAGCAGAAGAGCTAGGGCAGCTTTATTATGTCTATGTAGTGGACGATGACGACAGATTGAAAGGAGTTTTCCCCCTAAAAAAAATGATTACCAATCCCTCTGCCTCAAAGATAAAGCACGTCATGCGTAAAGACCCTGTATCGGTAAAGACCGATACTCCTATCAATGACGTAGCTATGACTTTCGAAAAATACGACTTGGTAGCCGTACCGGTGATAGACAGCATCGGACGTTTGGTAGGGCAGATTACGGTCGACGACATCATGGACGAAGTTCGTGAACAATCGGAACGTGAATATCAATTGGCATCGGGTTTGTCCCAAGACGTAGAATCGAACGACACTGTTTTCACTCAAACGGCAGCCCGGCTACCGTGGCTGCTCATCGGTATGGTCGGAGGGTTGGCAAACTCGGTAATCTTAGGAAATTTTGAATCGAACATCGCTAAAAATCCGGCCACAGCACTCTTCATACCGCTGATCGGCGGTACGGGAGGAAATGTGGGAATACAATCATCGGCCATCGTAGTACAAGGTTTAGCAAACGGTAAATTAGATTTAAAAACAGCGGGAAAACAATTATTCAAAGAATTAGGTGTAGCCTTGATCAACGCCTGCATGATATCCCTACTCGTATTCGTTTACAACTGGTTTTTCCTCGACAATATAGCGACTACGGTATCCGTATCGCTTTCCTTGTTTGCCGTAGTGATTTTTGCCTCCATTTTCGGGACTCTCGTCCCTTTAACCCTCGAACGATTCAAAATAGACCCAGCCATAGCCACAGGGCCTTTTATCACCATCACCAATGACATTATAGGTATGCTCATTTACATGAGTATCAGCTATGCGCTCTCTATATAAACCCTTATTTGAATAAAATTTCACTATCAACCGTAAAATTCTGCCAGTTATTTGTATTTTTGCACTTTTCGATTTAACCGACACAAGCTCAAAAATGAAAAGATACGTATTAAATATATCCGATTTACAAGACATTGCACCCCAGTTCAAAAGCGAAAGTGGAACCAAGATTCTCAAATACCTTTTCAACCTTTGCAAAATCAACGAGATCAATGCTTTGTACGATCGCTCCTGCGATTATCGGGGAGCAGCATTTTGCAATTCTATTATAGACGATTTGGACATCACTTGCCAAATCGACCACGAAGAGAAACTCGATAACTTACCCGAAGGTGCTTTCATCACAGTCTCGAATCACCCGTTCGGAGCGCTCGATGGCGTTATTCTCATTAAACTACTTGCCAATCGCCGCCCCGATTACAAAGTCATGGTCAATTGGATATTGAATCATGTCGAAGCCATGTCCGACAATTTCATTGCCGTAGACCCTTACTCCAATCCAGACAGACGAAAAGTCTCCCTCAATGGAATAAAAGAAGCTCTACTTCAAGCTAAAAACGGACATCCTCTCGGCTTTTTCCCCGCCGGGGCTGTCTCCAAACTAAGATGGGACCTTCGCATTGAAGATAGAGAATGGCAATCCAGTATAATCAGATTGATTCAGCAATTAAAGAAACCCGTCGTCCCCATTTTCTTTCATGGACATAACTCGCTATTTTATACGATATTAAGGATATTCAGTTGGAAAATGTGCGCCATGCGATTACCTGCCGAAGTATTCAAAAAAGAACACAAAACTATACGCATCTCTGTGGGAGACGCCATTTCCCCCGAAACGTTAGCTCAATATCCCACCATTAAAGAATTGGAGAAATTCTTAAAGCAAGAAACCTATAAATTGAAAAAACGATAATAACTATAAATTTACAAAGGAATCCGTTTTAGTGATTTTTACACTAAAACGGATTCCTTTTCTTCTGTCGTGGCAAAATCTCTACTTATAAAAAGGAGCTATAATCATACGGCTCCCGATTTCGCCCCGTTCAAAACCTATCCGAATTTATTCCTTTACCGGGATAAAAGTAAAATCAAACTCATAGGATTCTAACGGCAGCCAATAGACAGGCAGCACACCCGGTCCGCAAGTCGCAGTTCCTACCCCAGTTTGTGCAGCATCCACATGTACTGTCACTTCACCGTCAAAATTCAGGTCATTGATATGTGTAGCAGCTTCGATGTTTATATCCGAGTAAGGTAATACGCTGAACTGGAACGGTTTGTCAGAAATTATTTTCCAGCCACTACCCTTTTCTCCGGTTAACGCCAGCCAACGGGTATCTATGCGATTACCGGTAGACTGGGGCATCACATAATAATGAAACATAGCGAAAGGCGAAGTCTCATAAATTCCTATCTTCCCGGCAACCCTATCTACATAGTTCTCAAAATCACCCCGACCTAAATAGGTCACATCGCAACAATTCGCCACAGGCATACGGAATGTCAATCCCACCCGAGGCAATGACTTCACGATAGCTGTATCGGGAGTAAAGACAGTATTTATCTTTAACATACCCTTCCGATCCAATGTATAAACAAAGCTCCCGGTTCCTATCTCATTGTCTTTTGCGTTGAGAACAGAAACATCGACCGTAAAACCATTCTTAGAGGGCTTTATCGATGTCACTTTCTGGGAAATTTTATCCAACCCCGCTTTCTTCCAAAGCATGCCTCCATGTTTGTCTTTTTTGTCATTCTCGGTCAAGGGTCGATATAGCGACAGTTCCACCGGTTGTGAAAGCCATTCTTCACCTCGATATTTATATGAAATCAATGCACCTGTCTCAGGAGAAACCGTAGCTGATACTTTATCGTTAAACCACGTATATCCGTCTCTTTCTAATTTTGTACCTGACGGTAAATCTATTTTTGCTTCATATTTGGAATTGGCAAGAAGGACAAACTGGTCATATGCCACTTCATAATTCGTGTCCATAAAAGCCGAGGCTTGATTAGGAGTCCAACTAAGATTCAGATAGGCCTCCTTCACATCACGAGGCAGTTTCACTTTCCCAAGAACAATCTCTACCGTCTCGTGCGGGGCACAAGCCGTTATCACCTCTCCCTGAGCCAATATGTTCCCGTTATCGGCGGTCACATTCCAATGCAAAGTATAATTTTTCAAATCGGTAAAGTCATACCAATTCTTGACCGTAACCGTCAAATTCTCGTTATCTATCAAACGAGATTTGATATATTGATATACTTTTTTCACAGCAAACAAATGAGGATGTGGTTCCCGGACAGCATTTACCAACCCATTACAACAAAAACTACCAAAAGAAGGGACACCCTCGGGACCATAATCCCCTCCGTAGCTCCAATACCACCGACCGTCGGAATCTACCTCTCGGAAAGATTGATCCACCCAATCCCAAATACAACCGCCCTGAGCCATCGGTTCTGACTCGAAAACGTCCCAATAATCTTTCAATCCCCCCACGCTGTTACCCATAGCGTGAGCATATTCACAAAGAATGAAGGGGCGATAAATATCCGGTTGTGCAAGATAAGCCTTTATCTCGTCTATACTACGATACATACGGCAATAAATATCGGTATTGAAATTTTGTTCTGCCCGTTCATATTGTACCGGACGGTTAGTCTCCACCGATTTCAGCCACTCGTAAGTTTTCTCAAAATTAATTCCGTTGCCGGCTTCATTACCCAACGACCAAATCGTAACCGAAGGATTATTCTTTGTCCGCTCATACATACGGCGGGTGCGGTCCATGTGTGCACTCAACCACGATGTATCCTTAGCCAAAGTCGCCGGACCGTACCCCATTCCATGAGATTCGATATTCGCCTCGTCTATAACATAAAGACCATACCGATCGCACAACTGATACCAATAGGAATGATTAGGATAATGGGCACAACGCACTGTATTGATATTATTTTGCTTCATCAGTTGTATATCTTTCAACATCAACTCTTTACTAACCGTACGGCCCTGTTCTGAGAACTCGTGTCGATTCACTCCTTTTACCAACACAGGGACTCCATTGATACAAAAACGACCATTCTTAATCTCAGAGGTTTTAAAACCCACGGGACACCCCGTCGTTTCTATTACTTGCCCCTGCTCGTCTTTCAAATCGACAACCAACGTATAGAGATAAGGCTGCTCGGCATTCCACGGTTTAACATCAGGAATAATCGCATCAAACGATACGATACTGTCTCGCACCGGAGAACCGCCGTCCTGTGCGACCATTCGATGATCGGCATCGAATAATCCATAATGAACCGTTATGCCGTGTCGGCCTTTCAAACCACCTATATGCACGTCCAAAGAGAACTCCCCATCTTTATACAAATTTTTATCCAATGGAGAAACTACTTTATAATCGGCAATATACTCTTCGGGAGTGCTATACAGATAAACATCGCGTTCGATTCCACTCAATCTCCACATATCCTGACATTCGAGATACGCCCCCGCACTCCAACGATAAACTTCGACAGCGAGTGTATTCTCACCCTGTTTCACCTTATTAGTAATATCCCACTCAGCCGGGGTTTTGGAATCCTGATTATATCCCAAAAGCTCCCCATTGAGCCACACATAATAAAAAGAAGTAACACCCTCGAAACACAAGACGATACGACGTCCTATCCAAGATTCAGGCAAAACGAATGTACGGCGATAAGAACCGACCTCATTATCCTCATAGGGAACAAAAGGAGGATTTTTCTTAAAATGAAACATCGGATCGTCAAACTCGTATGTCTCATTCACATATATAGGGATACCATAATTCTGGCATTCCCAGTTCCCCGGAACCTGTATATCATTCCAGCCACCGGTATAAAAGTCGGGACGGTAAAAATTCACCGGACGCTTATCGGGATTCCGTACCCAATTGAATTTCCACGTGCCGTTCAAGCTCATATAATAAGGAGACTGTTCATAGTCTTGTGCCCGCACGCTGTTTATATCCCCCTCTTTATACGGCCAAACATAAGCATGAGGAGCCAATTTATTCAAGCCTATGGCATATTGGCTCTGCCACTCCGGTGTCTCTACCCTAGCGAAAGTCTTTCCCAACGGGCACAACAACATACAAATCAAAAACAGGATATTATTTTTCATCATCTTATTCTTAAAATGGATATATTTCAACAAATTTTTTCCGTTATCATTTAAGCGGAAGAGCAACTCGCCCGTCTTTTATTTCCAATAATCTCGCTGCTAATTCTTCGACGACATCGGGATATTGTTCGGCTACATTTTTCCGCTCTCCCAAGTCCTTATGCAAATTGTACAACTGGGGAAGAGAACTATTACCTGTTTCAATACCGACATTTTTATTGAATGGCTCTCCTTTTCCGGGTTCTATATACTTCCATTCGCCGGAAGTAATCGATAAATTATTTTGTGCATTCTGTTCAACCAAATAAGGACGCCCCTCGGCTTCTTTTCCCAACCACGTATCTAAATAATTCTCACTATCAGGAGCAGCCCCCTCGGGTAAATCGGTTCCCAACAACGAGGCAAACGAAGCGAACCAATCAATTTGGCATACCAACGCATCCGAAACGGTCGGCTTCACTGTGTCTACCCAGCGAAGAATACAAGGGACTCTGGTCCCCGCCTCATAAGAACTATATTTACCACCCCTGAAAGGCCCTCCGGGTTTATGTTCTCCCAATAGCTCCACAGCCTGGTCTTTATATCCGTCGTCTACAACCGGGCCGTTATCGCTCGACAAGATAATAATTGTATTTTTATCTAATCCGTTTTTCTTCAAAGCCGATAAAATCTCACCCACACTCCAATCGAACTGCAACAAGACATCTCCTCTCGGCCCCATACCCGATTTCCCGGCAAAGCGTTCATTAGGTACACGGGGAACATGTGCATCCTGCGTGGCAAAATAGAGAAAGAAAGGTTCGTCCTTATGATTCTCGATAAACGAAACAGCTTTGTTTGTAAGCTCATCGGCAATTTGGTCGTCTTTCCACAACGCAGATTTTCCGCCCTTCATATATCCAATACGAGAAATGCCATTGACGATACTCTGGTTATGACCATGCGAAGGATGCATAACCAATAAATCAGGATTCTTTTTCCCCGTAGGTTCTCCCGGAAAATTCTGCTTATAACTGACATAAATAGGATCTTCCGGATCAAGATTTACAACCGCCCCATTCTCTACGAATACACAAGGGACTCGATCGCCCGTAGCGGCCATAATATAAGAATAATCAAATCCTATATCGGCAGGATTCGGCGACAACCGTTGATTCCAGTCTTGTGTCCCTTTTTCATCTCCGAGCCCCAAATGCCACTTACCGACAACCCCGGTAGCATATCCGGCATCTCGGAACATATCGGCCAACGTGTATCGTTCGGGACGGATAATCATTCCCGCATCCCCATCGGCAATACCCGTACCTTCCCTACGCCATGCATATTCGCCGGTCAACATCGCATAACGGGAAGGTGTGCTGGTAGCCGCAGCACTATGAGCATTAGTAAATCTCACTCCCTCGGTAGCCATGCGTTGCACGTTCGGAGTATTTATCGTCTTAGATCCATTACAACTTAAATCGCCATAGCCTATATCATCGGCATAGATGAACACGACATTCGGACATTGCGGCATCTCCACGTTCCCTCTCTTTTCGGCTTGTCCCGAAATTGGGAGTGCCATTAACGGTAATATCAACGGTATCGATTTCATATCTATTTTTCTACTAAAATAAACATATTTTTTTACACTTTCCCTCGAACAGGCCATTTATTTACAACCGGAGAAAAAAGTATTAATTATTTTAATTTACAATCAACTCATCGAAATACATCCATATCTTCTGATCTTCACGTATATCTCCGATGGGACAAAGTCCGGGATTTTCCATTTCGAGCTTCAAATATCGGGCATTCAAATCCAACCCACTGAAAACGGCATCTTCCACGGCTGTACGATTCTTAAAAATATCCTCCTGAGAAAAAGTAATCTCTCCTACCGGAACGAATGTTTTTTTATTGTTCGATACAGATAACCGAATTAGCGAAGGTTTATGAACGGCCATTCCAGAGTTAGTGATACACCCTATACGAACTTCTTTCACCGGAGTCCTTTTTCCCATATCCAGAACAAACGATGCATCTTCGTCATACCACCCGGCCCATTCGAAATCGGTATGACGCAAACTGCCTCTAATACCATTGGTCAACACATATCGTTTTTCATTCGAAGCCAATACCTCTTTTCCCGTAGCCTTGTTCCACTGTAAATCCAGGAGCAAAGTCTCCCCCATTTTCTCTCCGTTCATGAAAGTCGCGGCTTTTATACAGGTCGTACTCTTTACCGTCAAGGGAGAAGCGTAAAGACTCGACGATGCGATAGGTTCCGTTCCATCTTCGGTATATCGGATTTCTACATCAGGCCTAATACACGAAAGCTCCACCATCAACTTTTTCCCCTTTGGGGTAACCTTATGATCTATATTGTACATCGAGCGGGCACAAGTAATATCCATTGCCTCGATATGAGGCAAAACCTTATCGATCCTTTTCAAAAAATCGGGCCAGTCTTTTGTCCCTTTTTTTGCCCAAGCGATGTCAGACAACGCCAATAACCGAGGGAATAACTGATATTCCACATCATCGGGAGAATTACAAAATTCTGTCCACATAGATGCCTGTACCCCCATCAACAAGTCCTCATAAATAGGGTTCCATTCCTCTTGAACCGGCTCATAAGTATATACGTCTTTTAATGTATTATTTCCGAAATAGGTCAAAGGCTCAAACCACTGAGGCCCCTGATAGCGGATAAAGTAAAGAATCCTAGCAGGTGTCATAATGAACCGATGCCCTTGTGCGGCAGCTTTCAACGCCGCTTTTCCAAAACCTTGCCAACCATAAATAATCGCACCTTCGGGCAATGTGCTGTTCGTTAATTCGTCCCAGCCCATCACTTCTTTACCCTTGCTCCTTACATAATTGCTCATACGAGTCATGAAATAGCTCTGCAACTCCTCGGTATGTTCTATATGCTCGGCCTCCATGCGAGCCCGACATTTCGGACACTTCGCCCAATTTACCTTCGAGGCTTCGTCTCCCCCCAAATGAATATACTTGGAAGGAAACAGTTCCGACACTTCGTCAATTACATCTTCCAGAAACGAAAAGACACTGTCATTACCGGCACAATAAACGATCTCTGAATTTTTACCACCGATACCGGGCAACACACCGATAAAACGATCTACGACCGGGCATGCCAATTCAGGATAAGCAGCCAATGAAGAGTTCGTATGAGCCGGCATCTCTATTTCGGGAATAATCTCGATTTGCCGTAATGCGGCAAATCGAATAATCTCTCTCATATCGTCCTGAGTATAATACCCTCCGACAGAGACAGGTTCGCCTTCCTCTTGATTCCTACGATTTGGAAAAGGCTCGTCGCGTTTCACCCGCCAAGCTCCCACTTGCGTCAATCGCGGATATTTTTTTATCTCCAATCGCCAACCGTTATCATCGACCAAATGCAAATGTATCTTATTTATTTTCAAAAACGAAGCTGCATCTATAATCTTCAATAAATTGTGCTTAGGCATGAAATACCGCGATACATCTATCATAAGCCCCCGATAACCGAACCGAGGACGATCGTTAACAGTCATCACAGGGATTTTATACTCCATCGTTCTATTCTGCTTCTTGCCCTCTACCACACCTGCCGGCAATAGTTGGCGTAGCGATTGTAAAGCATAAAAGAATCCGGCATCGCCCGCAGATTCTATTAGAATTTTTTCCGAGGTAACGATCAAATTATATGCCTCATCGGGCAAAGACGTAACTGTTTTCAATCGTACATCGGCCGTTTCGGAACCGATCATAATGCTAGGTATAAAACCGGTCTGCCGCCCCAATAGAGTTACAAAGTCGGATACCATACGTAACTGAGATTCATTTTCAACCCCGAACTTCATATCGGCATTGAAATAGAAATATCCCTCTCCTACCGAATACTCTGCTGGAACCGGAACCACAGGTAAAAAGGTATTTGCGACCGGAGCTCCTATACAAAAAGATGCACAAAACCAAAAAGAGCCTAAGACTAACGCTTTTCTTATCTTCATATCAACCATTCACCGTTTTATTCATTCACCAATAGGAAATTCTTTCAAAACAGGATCGTCATACTGGACTTGCAGTCGCTTCAACTCTTTCATCAAATCGGCTGTAACCTGCTCGGTTCCCTCTTGTCCGAAAATATTGTGCATCTCCATCGGGTCGTTTTGCAAATCATACAACTCCCACACATCTATATCGTTATAGAAATGTATCAATTTATACCTATCGGTCCTAACGCCGTAATGACGTTTTACCGCATGCTCTGCCGGATATTCATAGAAGTGATAATACAGAGAAGTTCTCCAATCGGCAGGCGACTCTCCTTTTAGCAACGGGAGCAACGACACACCCTGTATATCGGAAGGAACAGAAACACCCGCCAGTTCGAGGAATGTCGGAGCATAATCTATATTCTGCACCAATTGAGGAATGTATCCTCGCTTATCAAAACCTTCTGGAAGACGCATAATCAAAGGAGTACGCATTGACTCTTCATACATGAAGCGTTTATCGAACCACCCATGCTCTCCCATATAGAACCCTTGATCCGAAGTATATACGACAAGCGTATTATCAAGCAATCCTTCCTTTTCCAAGTAGTCAAGTACCTTTCCCACATTGTCGTCCAATGACTTCACCGTCTTAGCATAATCCCGCATATAACGTTGGTATTTCCAACGTACCAAGTCTTCACCCTTCAAATCATCTTTATAAAATTTATCGATAATAGGAGTATAAAATTTATCCCATACAGCTTTCTGGGCCGAATCCATACGCCCATAAAATTGTTCGTATAACGATTTTAAAGGAGTTTCTTTATCAGATCGCTGCATTTTCAAATCGTAAATCAAATCCATATCCTTTGCAATACTCATTTCTTGCGAAGCGGCAGCCAAACGACCATCATAAGTATCGAAGAAATTTTCGGGATAAGTAAACTCCTTATCTTCATATAAATTCAAATCGCAAGTATCGGCCATCCAATTGCGGTGTATTGCTTTATGATGGATAAAAAGACAGAAAGGTTTACTTCTATCCCTCTTGTTTTGTAACCAATCGAGACTCTCGTCTGTGATGATATTGGTCACATATCCCCTTTTATTCACGGTATCATTTGTCTGCGTAATAAAATCGGGATTATAATAATCGCCTTGACCCGGCAGAATTTCCCAAAAGTCGAATCCCGTAGGCAATGTTTCCAAATGCCATTTCCCGACAATAGCGGTTTGATAACCAGCCTGCTGCAACAGTTTCGGCATGGTCTGCTGAGTTCCATCAAATTTACAGGTCGTATTATCGGTAAACCCGTTTTTATGACTGAACTTCCCGGTCAACATACAAGCCCGGCTCGGCCCGCTGAGCGAGTTAGAAACAAAACTGTTGGTAAACCTCACTCCATCTTTCGCTATGCGGTCGAGATTAGGAGTCTCTATATACCGTGTATCATAACAACTCATCATCTGAGACGTATGATCGTCGGTCATAATATAAACGATATTCAATGGTTTCTGTCTACTCTGACAAGAAACGAGACCACCCAATACAGCAAAAGAGGCCGCCGTGTAAAAGAAATTAGGACTGATCGATTTCATAAGCAACGGTATAATATTATATAATTTTATATGACACAATATAGCACAGGAATACAATTTACGACACATCGAATCGTGTACGAAAGTATTCCACAAAACACTTTGTAAAATAATGAATGCCCGGAAAAACCGAGTCATTCATTATTTATACGGTATATCAATATCCGAAGTTTTGGTCTGCGGCCGACAATCCGTCGTTAGCACTTAACTCGGAATGAGGAATCGGTAAATGCAGATTCTTTTTCAAGAAACTCTCGTCGCTCACTTTTCCATAGAACGTCGCATCCTCCCCGAAATAACGATCTCTAAACCTTTGATCCGGATTGTTGTGTTGAGCCTCTCCTTCACAATGCTCGTAAGTTATATCATGACGGTTCACGATTTCCAATGCCATTTTCAAAGTCTCCGTTCCCCCTCGACGTATATCGAAATACATCTCGGGCTCGGCAGCCAACTCAAACAACCGTTCATAAAATATTTTCTTACGCATTTGGTCTTTGGACAATCCACTGGGGAAGTCAACCGGTTGCGAGGCTTCTGGCGAAACCGAAGTACGCGCCCTTCTCAAAACCTCATTTACCAGATTGGCCGCTCTATCCGTTTCATCTAATTCGTTATACACATCGGCCATTAGCAACAAAAAGTCGGCATAACGGTACAATATGATATTGTTGTTGCTCTGTTGCGCTTGACAATTAAAATCGATCTGTTTTTTCCACAAAGGCCACCCGGCATGATCACCCACCGACGTCGCAAACTGTCCCACCAAATTGACAACGTTCTTTTCGCCGGTCGTCGTATTCTCGGTGTAAAACTGTTCCTGCAAAACCGTCAATTCCTCTACGGTAGGGTTAGTAGGATCGTCCATTTGGTCATACGGGATATAAGCAACAGCATCTGCTACGCGGCTCGTCGATTTGGTCTTATACGTCTTATATGGATAAGTATATACCGAATCACTTATCAAGTGATAAGAACTGCCGTTTTTCACATCGTACCACCGAGTCAAAAACGTAGCATCATACCGAGGATCCCCCGGATAAGTTCCACGGAACAGATCGTGAAATGCTTTGGTCGAACGGATACGCTGATAAGCCGTACCCGGCGATGCATTGTCGGCAGCAAAAATCCAATTCAATCTATTCCAAGAATAATCCGACGAAGTAGTAAAATTCAACTGGAAGATAGATTCCGGCGAATTCTGCACATGGTTTACAAAAAGATCGGAATAACGGCTCTGCAATGAATACTTTCCATAAACCAAATCGCACCAGAATTTAGCATCTTCTAAATAATCGGCTTTGCGGTCGGCCAAATCGGGATTACACGAAAGCATCCAATTCAGTTTGGCCAAATAAGCGGCAACTCCCAACTTATCGATATATCCGTCAACGTGTTCGCCATTCTCCGGCAAATTGTCATACGCATACTTCCAATCGATGAAAATCTGGCCGACAACATCGATAAAAGACGATTTCGGTTCCGAAATCGCATCATGGGCCGACGGTTCGATCCGCAAAGGAACATCACCCCACATCATAGAAAGATAGTAATAACACAACCCACGAATAAACGAAGCCTGCGCCGTGTAGTTTTCTTTCAGATCTTCACTCAACGAACCCTTATTCATATTCACGATGAAAGTATTACATTCTTGGATAGCTTTGTACAATCCTCGCCAAGCCCACAGCACGGCATCGCCGGCCGTAGTGGCATTCAACGAAGCGTAACGGTCCGGTTCCGAACCATTTGTCTGCGACCACGAGAGCCCCGATGACCCCACTGACATTTCATAAACACCCTGTCCGAAACAGTCTTGTGTCGTCAAATAGCCATAACAAGCATCCAAAGCCTGCTTAGCAGTCTCTTCCGAATCGAATATAACGGTATTATCCACAGAGTACTTGGGATTCTCGTCGAGCCAGTCTTCACAAGAAGAGAAAGTAACACCCGTCACTATTCCCAAGACAATTATATATTTTAGCGATTTCATAAATTACTATATATTAAAATGAAACATTCAAACCAAATATAAACGACCGAGCATGAGGGAACGAACTCATATCCACTCCCGGACGTAAACCATCGAATGCAAAAGAGTTAACCTCTGGATCGTAACCACTGTAATCGGTTATAATAAAAGCATTTTTAACCGATCCGAAAATATTGATCGAATTAAACCCGATCTTTTTCATTACCGCCTTCGGTAAATTATACGAAAGGGTAATATCGGTACAACGCAAGAAACTGGCATCCTCTACATAGCGATCCAATACAGCCGGTGTAGGCAATGTATAATTTACTCTCGGATAAGCGTTCGAACGGTTTTCGGCAGTCCACGCGCCTACCCAAGCCTCGGTTCGCAAGTTGCCACCCGTACGGTTCGGGATTGCTTGATAACGAATATTGGTATTGATCATATCCTTCCCGTGCACTCCATTAAATTGAGCCGAAAGACTCAGACCGCGCCAAGTAAAACGAGTTTGAAAACCGTAGGTAAAATCGGGATTCGGGTTACCGATAATCACACGGTCATCGGTATTGATCACACCGTCTCCGTTCTGGTCTATGATTTTAATATCACCAGCCTGAGGCGCTCCACCCGTACTTAAATCTTGCGTTACATTATACGAACCGCCATTGGCCGGCAAATCTTCTTCCTGAACGATTCCATCGGTTTGATAACCCAAGAATAGCCCCGGCTCATGTCCTACCCAGAACAAGTGTGCATTCCCGAAGTGGTTACCCAACGAGTTTCCTTCATAAGCCAATATATTCTCATACACACCGAAATTACCTCTCGAAACACCCAGACTATTGATCTTCGGGTTATTTTTTCCGATATTTCCCCCGAACGTCCATGTAAAGTCTTTCGTTTGGATAATATCGGCTTCGAGACTGAACTCGATACCTCGGTTCAACAAATTCCCCGAATTATAATAAATGCTCGGGAAACCGGCCGAAGGAGGCAATACTCTGGAAATGAGCAGGTCTCTCGTCTCTTTATTATAAAAGTCGAACGAACCTCTCAACCTGTTTTTCAATACCCCGAAATCCACACCGACATTCCACGACTCGGTCGTTTCCCAAGTCAAACCCTCGTTCTGTAATTTATCGACAGCCATAGCGAGAACCTTGTCACCCACAGCATTAGCATAGTCTATAATTTGACTATAATTCGAGAAACTACTATACGGATCGATAGCCGAGTTTCCGGTCTGTCCATATCCCACTCTCACCTTAAACTGGTCGAGCCAATGCACATTATCCTTTATAAAATCTTCCTGTTCCATACGCCATGCCAATGAAAAAGAAGGGAAATATGCCCAACGATGTCCACGGGCGAAACGACTCGAACCATCGGCACGAAACGATGCCGTCGCCAGATAACGACCTTCGAGGAACGACATGTTCACGCGTCCCAGATAAGAGAGTAACTGATAGTCTCTTTGTACGGGTTCGAGGTAAGATATGCGTTCGGCCATGTGCAATCCGTCTATACCGAAACTCATATTGGAGAACTGACGGCCCTGTGTTCTCTTATTCAGATAATTGTAATCGTCATAAGTAACAGCCCCGGTTACATCTAAATCGAGAATACGGTCGAACGTATGATGATAATTCAACATATTCTCGACAGTGATATTGTTTTGGCTCAAATCGGTGATACCCAAAGAACCTTTATCGTTATTCCCCCGGAAAGTCTCCGTGCCGAACCAACGGGCACGATATTCGTCCCTCAAATTGCCACCTGCACGAAGATTATATGTGAGGCCTTTCCATATTTTCCACTTCAAGTCCATCGAAGCACGAAAGGCGTTCTCAGTCGTTTGGTCGTCATAATCATTCAACCAACTGAATACAGTGATCCTCTTCTCCATACCGTTCGTACCACTCAACGAAGGGTCGTCGGCGGGATACTCAAACGGTTGGGAAGTAATAGCGGTTACCGATACCGATCCTTGTGCTCCACCGTTGGCATTGCTACCCGACATCATATCGTTCTTTTTCAACGACCCGCTTAACGACAAATCCACCGATACGGTCTTCGACAAGTCCATCGACAAATTCGCACGTAAGTCCCCCTGTTGTAAACCAGTCTGTTTTACAATACCGTTGATATCTTTGAAAGAAGCCGACACAAAATAACGTACCTTGTCGGAACCACCGTTCACCGAGACCGAATAATTCTGTGAGAAAGCCGTACGATAAATCTCACGCTGCCAATCCCGTTCCTGCAATATGCGATACGAAGTAGGGTCGGTCTCGTCGTATTTTCCACCCGAGAAAATATAACGCACCTCGTTCCCCGATTTGAAGAACTGGCGATCGTCGGGACCAGACTGAGCATTCCGGTAATCGGCATAATCGCTCAAATTCAACATATCGTACAATCGAGTGGCATTCGCAACAGTAAAGTTAGCATTCACGTTTATGCGAGGTTTACCGCTCTTTCCTTTTTTAGTCGTAATCAATATGACACCATTAGCACCCCTCGAACCATATATCGCCGTGGCCGAGGCATCTTTCAAAATTTCAATACTCTCTATATCCGCAGGATTCAAACTGCTCAACGGATCGGCCGCAGTTTGATAATCGTCATCGCCGAATGCAGAAGCGGCGAACTCACCCGTAGAGGCCTGAGGAATATTATCGATTACATATAACGGTTGGTTATCGCCACGTAACGAACTGGCTCCACGAATCGTTATAGAGGTAGCGGCTCCCGGAGTCGTGTTGGTAGCCCCTACCACCAAACCGGCAACTTTACCTTGTAACAAGTTATCGAGAGTCACGCTCTTCGAAGCGTCCATCTCATCGGGACGTATCGACGCGATAGCTCCCGTCACATCGCTTTTCTTGACACTGCCGTAACCCACAACGACCACCTCGTCCAGCAACTGGGCATCGCCTTGTAGAACCACATTGACAACGGTCTTATCACCTACCTTAACTTCTTGTTTCTGATAACCCACGTAAGAAAACACGAGTACAGCATTCTTATCCGGTACTGAAATCGTATAATTTCCGTCCAAATCGGTTGCCACAGCTTTTGTCGTACCTTTCGCCTGTACAGTAACGCCCATCAATGGTTCAACATCGTCACGGACATTACCCCGAACGGTTATACTTTGTGCGTATGTAATTTGCATGCCCGACAGCATGACAATTACAACAGACAAAGCCTGTCTAATCATATCCTTTATTTTCATGTAATTATATTTTAAGATACTTATTTAATCCTGAACTTAAAAACATCTACTCCTTCCGACGACCTCACCCGAGCGATATACACACCCGGAGAAAAACGATCGGTCGATATGGTATATTGCTTTCCCGAAATTCTTTCGTCCCGAAAAAGGACACCCGAAGCCGAGAAAAAAGCGATCTGCGATAAATCGGCATCCGATGTCGAAAGCACTACTATTTCCCCCGACCGGTCATTACAAATGAGATTGGTCTTTTTTTTTCCCTCTTTCGATAAAACCGGCAGTGAAGACACCCCGTCTGTCCGAGTGATTAGTGTATCTACATTGGCCGAAATAACCGAGTTCGCAGCACGAATCAAACTCAACGGGTCGGAAACTGCCACATCGTTCCCCATGTCAAAATACATGACCGTACCGCTATTCTGTTCGAGAATGAAGTTCATCTTGTCCTTTACGCAATCGACACCATTAAAAGTATAAGAGGACCCCGACATAGTCGCCGTATTCGCATCGGTAGACAAATCGGGATTGGCAGCTACAATATTTTTATATCCTGTAACGTTGCTTCCTGTCGTCGCCGTAGTAGGATAAGACATACCTATTTTTTCTTTCGGAAATCCCCACGACACAAACTTATTATACGCCGAAACATAATTGTCATACGCAAACCAAGTCACCTGAGGCCCATAAATCTGGAAGGTATAATAATCGGGCATATCGATCCACTTCGTAGGCAGAAAATAAGCTACCGGATGCAACGAAACACTGAACACTTTATCCTCGGGAATAGCAGCACGCAAAGCCTCTACCATCGGGCCATATCCCGAAGTCCACCTCGAATCGCCGCTATACAACCACTCGAAATCGACATCTATACCGTCGCAATAAGGCAGCAACTCGGCGACGTCCGCAGCCAATCGTTCGCGCCATGCAGCATCCGAAATATGCGAAGGCCACACCTTGTTCCCGTTCTCACTGTCGGAAGAGATCAAACCCAAACGTATCTTGAAGCCCCTGTAACCATCATACATTTTCCTAATCTGCGACAACAGTTCTTTCCAGCTCCGAGTGTTTTTCCCGGGGCTATCCGCATCATTGAATTGCCAATACGACAACAAATAAATAGCTCCGTCGCCACCGCTGGGAAAAGTGAGGTCGCCAGACGTTCCGGCGGCATCCTGTGCTATCTGGGCACTTGTCCGGGCATTTCCCCAAACCGCTACCTCATCGATGTATCCTTTGAAATTCTCCCCGATAACGGCATCGGCCGAAGTATTCATAAATGTAAAATCGTCTTCGTCGGGTATCGTTGTAATGTTATCGGCATAAGTTTGACTTGCTCCGCTATCGGTAAACAGCCGAATACGGGATATAGCCCGACCGGTCGTCGAAACGATAGACACGGCAATATGTTCCCAACCTGCGGCAGTGAGCGCATTCTCAAAATTATACGTATAACCGTTGATTCCTACCAACAATTCCTTCTTCGACTCATCGCCCAATTTTATGGAAAACTGATTGGATTCATCGCTCTTATTAAAAATCGCTGCCCCCATTCGCCATTCTTCAATAGAAATCCAAGCCTCGATAGTAGCGTAATTCATTGCTGGAAGCCCGCCGGTATTCTGCAAAACTTCTTCGCTCACATTCATGCCGGCGCCTTCGCCATTCAAATGAAGAACTCCGTTTCGCCCTTCATATTCGGCCACATACGAAGCATTGGACAGCACACCTTGATTATCGGGGTAAGTCATCGTCACTGCTCCGGTATAGCCCGACACTTGCGCATCGAGAAATATCAAATCATTAGTCATCAAATGCATATCCCTATCTATCTGCAAACGGTCACAATGACGCACGAAAGAAGAATAACCCGTTACCACTCTATATTTAAAGTAATCGTTATCGATAACGGCTTCACGCGTCACATTCGTAGGCTCGCCATGATGTGCCAATTTATAATCCACAATATCTTCGCACTGGTCTTGGTCAAACTTGTAATAGAACAGAAGATCGTCATATTTCGGGTGGAATTTGTTCACCGTATTACGGAACATCAGGTTCTCGGGTTCAGCTCCCGGCATCTCCGTTTTCCAGAAACGGAATTCGTCGATACGTCCTTTAAAGTTTTCTCCTATGACAAATGGCTCCGATGTCTCAGGAATAACTGCTCCACCGGTATTGGCAATCCACTTTTTCTCACCATTAGTCCACACATCGATTCCATTGGCAAATGCCGAAATGGTAAGTTGCGTCCACGAACCTATCGGCAAATCGTTCGCTACGATAAATTCTTGTGTCGCTGTTTTATAAATCAACTGCCCCGAGGTTCCGAACCGTAAAGAATATTCTTCGTCTCCGTTTCCTCGTTTAAAAACATAAGCATTTTCCACCCATTCGGACGGATTCACCAAACACTGAACCGAATAAAGATCCAAATTATTTAAGTCCGATATAGTTCCGCAATCGACTTTTCCGTCACCATTGAAGCGTAACGCAAAATTTGTAGTCTGTGAAAACAGCGAACCATAAAAAAACGAACTGAAAAGAATAAGCAAAAGAATCCTCGTTTTCATGCATATTTTATTTAAGAGTATAACAAAACAAAGAAAAATAAAGCCGAGGAAATTTATCCTCGGTTTTATAGGTCTCATTTATAAGTCATTAAAGCACGACTTTCGATGCTTTGTTTCCATATTTCACCACATAAGCACCGCGAGACATCGGAACTTCCACGAACGAATCGGTTACCTTCACGGTTTTCACCAATGCACCGTTCAACGAATAGATAAATACCTCGGTCCCGAAGTCTATATCGTTCAAATAGATATACTGACTATCCCATGCCACGAATCCGTTGGTCTCACCTATCGCGTCAATACCAGTAGCAGGTGATCCATTCGGGGTATCCCAACCATCGAAATTCACAGGATCGAACTCAGGACATTCTCCGCTCGGATTAGCCGTAAATTGTATCGTTGCGATATAAATGGCTCGATTGCCCAAGTGTCCTCCGGGAATATTGTACCGTATCCGCAAAGGAATCCTATCGTCGCCTGTAATTCCGGCAATATTCAAATCGGCATATATCGGCCACCATTTCGTATCGATCGAACTGTAAGTAGTAGTTTCGGGGAGTGGTACATTGGTCGTTGCCCCTCCGAAATTCCAAACAGAAATCTTATAATCCGCAGTTATAGGATCTCCTACTACTTTCGACACGAAATGGAAACGTACCGGAGTATTAACCGGGAAATCTATTTGTGTAAACATACTGACGTTTATATACCCGGCCAAAGCATCAGCGGCTGACAATGTGGGTTCTTCGGCACTACCGTCCCCTTTTATCAACAACATATTTCCATAATCCGAAGCAACGATGTGACACCCTTTATTAAAGCCGGCCACACTGGCATCTTCATTTTTAACTTGACCTCCGGTCAACACGACAGTACCCTCCTCTTTCAACTTCTCGGTAGGATAAGGTGAAACAGGATTGGCTCCCTGCGAAGAATAATGAACAAATTCATACGAACCGACCGCTTGATCGGCAAATTTCAAATGACCGGGAGTAACATCTTCATCGGCAGCCCATGAATAATTAGCACCCAGCAAACATAAAGTCGAAATAAGTAATGCTTTCGTTTTCATACATACAAGAATTAAGAAATTAAACAATAAAATAATTTGCTTTCACGAATGCAAATATAAAATCGCCCCCAACAAAGGCATGTTCGAAATTGTCTAAATCATTTTCGAAATCGTCTAAAACAAGTATAACAGGCTATTGAGAAAAAACAAAACGTTTGAAATTAAGCCGATGGCTCGTTCCTTTTCTGCTCTCGGTACTCCCGAGGAGTCATCGATGTAAATTGCTTGAAGCAGGTGCTGAAATAACGAGCATTGGAAAACCCGATACGCTCCGATACCTCTGCGATCGGGATATCGGTATCGGTAAGCAATCTCATGGCTTGTTCGATTCTTATGCGATTGATTAAATCGTTCACGCCTAAACCTGTCAATGCCTTCACTTTGTTATACAAAGAAGCTCTGCTCATGCCCATTTCGACCGTTAAATATTTCACATCTAAATCGGAGTTATCTATATTATCCAACACCAGCTTATTCAATTTCAACAAAAATTGTTCGTCAGCATTACTGAATGTCTGGTTTTTAGGCATGATAGAAACCTGTACGGCATCGCGATAATAGTTTTTTATTTGTTCCCTATTCCATAACAAATTGCGTATAACTGTCAAGAGCACATCGTCATCGAATGGCTTGGCAAGATAAAAGTCTGCGCCCAATTTATATCCGGCTGCGAGGCTATCGGGGTTATCCCTTGCAGTGAGCAAGATAACCGGGATATGACTGATTTGAATATCGCTCTTCAACAAACGACAAAATTCGAATCCGTCCATGTGGGGCATCATAATATCGCAAATCACCAAATCGGGTTGGCACTGATGAACGACATGCAAACCGTTCACTCCGTCATCGGCCGTATAAATTTGTTTAAAAACACTGGAAAATGAAGTTTTAATAAAAGAACGTATATCCATCTCGTCATCGATAATGAGAATAGAATAATCTTGGAGAGGAAAATCTTTTTCGGGAACGGTTGTCTCCGGCATATCGGTTGCATATCCTATATCGTTCAAATACATACCCGGAGCACATGCGACATCTTCGTCGTTATATGCCAACGGTAACTCAAACCAAAACGTGGCTCCTTTGTCTTCGTTATTGTATGCGCCTATTTCCCCGCCATGCAATACCAGCAGAGTCTTAGAATAAGACAGACCTATACCGCTGCCGCTCAACCGATGATCTCCCTGATAGAACCGAGTGAATAAATGGGATAGGTCATTCTCGTTCAATCCTATTCCGTGATCCTTGACAGAAATGCGCACACAACTTTCTCTACGTTCGGTGATGACCGTTACCACAGTTCCTTCCTCACTGAATTTAAATGCATTCATCAACAGGTTGGACAATACGATCTCGCATTTCTCTCTATCGAAAGAGATTTTATCTATCGTCTCATCGGGATTGAAAAGAAGCATTATTTTCTTGGACTCGAACTCTTCCGAAAAATCCCCGATGACAGCCCTTACCCACTCATTCAATGAATAAGGAGCCAAATGCAATGCTTCATATCCCACCTCCATACGCCGCATATCAAGTACCATATTGATGATATTGCGCATACGACGGGCCTGTTTGAAAATCTGCATTAACTGTGTTTTCAGCGTATCATCGACAGTGCCGCTCTTTAAAAGTCGCTTTAACGGAGCATAAATCAAAGTTAAAGGTGTTCGAAGTTCATGACTAACGTTGATCAAGAACCTTACCTTATCTTCATACACTTTACGTTCCCTCTCTTTCATTTCGAGCTGCAACCGGGAATTTTTTCTTTTTACAGTGTAACTTATCATCAAATAGCACAAACCGGCCGCTACAATCACCACGAGAGCGATAAACCAAAACGATTTCCACCACGGTGGAACAACCTCTATCTGTAATATGCACCGGGATTGGCTCCAACCGCCGTCTTCCGTACTACACGAAGCCATTACCCTATATGTACCTGCCGGCAAAGTATATAAAGTCAGAGTATGGTCGTAAGTTTCTATTTCCGATCGACCGAGGCCTTCGATGTTGAACCGGAACATCTTCTTCCTGAAAATATCCTTCTCCCGTACCATCGTCTTCAAAGTGAGCGAAGTATAATTCCATGCAACACGCAAGCTCCGGTCTGTATCGCCCATTTTGTTCATCACCGATTTTCCATCGAGAACAACATCAGACAACTCGACCGACGAAGGAGAGAGGGAATTGTACTCCTTGTATATTTCCCGATCGATATGTAAAAGTCCGGTTACACCGCCCATATAAATGTGAGCTCCGTCCCGAGTTACCAAAGTAGATTTATGCAAATATTCGTTAGGTATAGCGCCGTCGGATTCGCCGTAAATAAAAAATTTATCCTCGCCTATGGAATATCGGAAAAGCAGACCGTCGGCGCCTAACCACAGATATTGATTGGCATAGGCAACCGAAGTCACCTCCCTAAACATATTCGTTTTTATTTCGTTCAACGCTTGGGTATTCACATCGTAGTGGAACAGCCCTTTGTCGGTCCCTATCCAAAAGTTTCCTTCGTCGTCCCTACAAGCCGCATTGATGACCGCTTTTGAACCGAAAGCAAAGAGACACACCGCAGCATTCTTCGCATGGTCGAGCCGCAAGATATAATTGCGGCCAAAAAGATAGGTAATATCCTTATCGGAATAAAACCGCTGAACCGTACCGTAATACCGAGACGAATCGGCAACATGCGCAATGGTAAAAGAGCCCGTCGATTTATCATAAGTATATATCTTGTCCGCAAATAAATGGATTTTATCGGTATCGAAATAATCGACATTGACCGATATGCCCGAATGTATAATCTCCTCGTTACGCCTATCGTTCAATAAAGTAAAAGGCCTTAAATTACCCGTACGTTTATCGAACAAATATAACCCTTTGGAAAAAAAATACATCAATAATTCTCGCTCGTTATAACGGGTTATCGAGGCAACTTTATATCCGTAAGTATTGGGATAGTGGGTAAATCTATTGCTCTTTGGCTCCAAACGGTTCAGTCCCCCGCCATCGGTCCCGACCCAGATAATTCCGTCCTCATCTTCATATAAGCACAACGCCGTTTTATCGCTCATGCCGTAATGATTGCCCGGAGAAACATCGCGATACGTTCTCATATGTACCTCTTTGATGCCGAATAATCCACCTCGTATCGTTCCAGCCCACATATTGTCGTCCCTGTCCTTATATAAACAAAATACCGAACTATACGGAAATGAATAGATATTGCCGGGCGTATATCGAATATTGGAAAAAGTCTCGTCTTTCAAGTTCAGGATACTGATTCCACCGCCATCGGTAGCCAGCCATAAAGAACCGTCCCGCTCTTCTATATCGAGAATCACATTATTGGTTAGATCTGAGTTCGACACATCGTAATGCTTTTGTTTTCTACCGCCGTCGATATACCGGTCGAGCCCCTTGCCATAGGGAGAAATCCACAAATCTCCCTGGGTATCGACTTTGACCGACATGATCTCTTTCTCCTTACAGAACGTCGGTCGTTCTATTTCCCCTGTACGGCAGTCCAATAGCCACAATCCGTTCCATCTCGACGATAATACCCAGCAATGCTCCGACCACGGTATCATGTGATTGAAAAACGCGTATGACTTATCTTTCCACCGAACAGGAACCGTATCCATGACAGCCCGGTGATAATCCCATCGGTATATTACTCCCCTTCCTCCCAAAAAAAGAGCATCGTCAGTCAACAAATAAGAATGAGCCTGCAAAGCCTTCTGCCTCCAAAGAACAGTCTTGAAATCGTCGCTTTCCCGCTGATAAACACATACACCCTTATCGGTCGAAATCCAAATATTATGACGGGCATCCTCAACAATGAAATGAACTAAATTGCCCGGTAAAGAAGCGGCTGAATCGGGAACAGACGAATAATTCTTAAACTCGTGATAATCGAAACGACTTATCCCCGACTTCGTCCCAACCCACAGAAAACCATCGTGGTCGAGCATGATAGAACGCACAAAATTTTGAGAAAGCCCATCTTGTTGGGATAATTGTTTGAAATAAAAATTGGGAGCCGCTTCGACAATAACTGTCTCACACGCTATAATACCTGCGATTAATAAGAGATAAATATAAAGCAAGCGTCTTCTCATACAAAACAAAAATTCAAAAATAAAATACGGCGACAGCGAGTTTCCTCAATGGTTTTATTATCCCGATTCCGATATCCTAAATATCTCTTCCCGGTGTCGGTTAGATTAACCTCTGTAATCTAAATAACTAGCCATATACAAATATATTCCTCTCTCTAAATTTCACAAACGATTTCATAGAATGATATCAATCAAAAACAAAATTATGAAAATCTTGATGTCTTTCGATATATTTTCACGAGAATTTCCATACCATATTCGGAATAATGAATTTTAAAGTAAAAAGAAATTCTATCCTATTCCCAAAGTAATAAAAGAATTACAATTCTCTTAAAAAGTTCAAATAAGTCTCGATACCGATAAAATCTCGCCGATAAATCACATTATCGCTTTGCCCGACAAATAGAAAAATATGTATCTTTGCATAAAATGCAGAAATAGCATCGGTTCAGTTTGGAAAACGAATCTATTCATTTCGTTCTGCATTTACTTTTCGCTATGTTTGTAAATACATTTTTATTAGAAAACAGATGATTCCGGCAGAAATACAGCAAACCAAACAACGATTCGGCATTATAGGAAATGCTCCGGGTCTGATTCGAGCCATTACAAGAGCTCTACAAATCGCACCTATCGATTTGGCTGTGCTTATTACCGGAGAAAGCGGTGCGGGAAAAGAGTTCTTTCCACAGATTATACATGCCAACAGTTCCCGAAAGCATGGAAAATATATTGCCGTAAACTGCGGAGCGATACCCGAAGGAACCATAGATTCCGAATTGTTCGGGCATGAAAAAGGAGCTTTTACTGGCGCATTATCTGCACGAAAAGGTTATTTCGAAGAAGCCGACGGAGGAACAATTTTCTTAGACGAAGTCGGCGAATTACCCCTCACGACTCAGGCTCGATTATTGCGCGTACTCGAAAGCGGAGAATTTCTAAAAGTCGGTTCTTCCACTGTTTTGAAAACCAATGTAAGAATCGTCGCTGCGACCAACTTGGACATGGTAAAAGCCGTTTCGGAAGGAAAATTCAGGGAAGATTTGTATTACAGGCTCAGCACGATACACATCGAAATTCCCCCATTGAGAGAACGGTCTGAGGATATTCTCCTATTATTCCGTAAATTTTCTACG
This sequence comes from Barnesiella sp., assembly GCF_022723415.1. NCBI lineage: Bacteria > Pseudomonadati > Bacteroidota > Bacteroidia > Bacteroidales > Barnesiellaceae > Barnesiella > Barnesiella sp. Next base: position 53,638 of record NZ_JAIJHU010000009.1, read on the forward strand.
GACTTTGCTGAGCGTTACCGAATGCCCGTAATCCAACTGACGGAAGATGCACGCACCGTACTGCTCAACTACCGTTGGCCGGGAAATGTAAGGCAGCTAAAAAATATCACCGAACAAATCTCTATTTTCGAAACGAACCGAGACGTAGACGGAGCAACGTTGCAAAACTATCTGCCCCAATATAATATCGAAAAATTACCGGCTCGCGCTACCTCGAACGAACAAGAGCACTCCTTCTTCGAGAAAGAAAGAAAAATGCTCTACAAGACGCTGTTCGAAATGCAAAAAGAGCTGGCAGACTTACATACGAAAGTAGAAGAACTGACGAGGGAGAAAATTCAGGGACAAACTCCTTACGCTCAAACGCCCCAACCGGTTCCTGTCGCACAATCGATGGCTCTTACTCCTATCGTACCATCTGTTCCGGTACATGTCCCGTCCGCCAAACGAACGGCCATAGAAGACACCGTAGGAGAAATAATACCCAACGAACCCGAATATATCGAGGAACAACCTACGACACTCGAAGATACGGAAAAAGAGACCATCAAAAAGGCATTATTACGTAATCACGGAAAACGGAAAAAAACAGCCGAAGAATTAAAAATATCCGAAAGGACTCTTTATCGTAAAATTAAAGAATATAACTTAGAATAGAGCCGCACGACAATGAAACGTTTAACGACTATATTACTCGTCATACTGTCGTCATGCAGTATCTCTTATAAATTCAACGGAGCTTCGATCAATTACGAAACGACCAAGACCATATCGGTAGCAAACTTTCCCATTAAAGCGGCATTGGTTTACCCTCCATTGGAAGAGTTGTTCACCAATTCATTGAAAAATGCTTATACTCGGCAAACACGATTACAAATGGTTAGCAGCGGAGGAGACCTGCAATTGGAAGGAGAAATCACGAACTATGACCTCACCCCGCAAGCCGTAACAGAAAACGCATACGCATCGCAAACGCGCCTGACTATTTCTGTAAGGGTAAGATTCACCAACACCAAAGACCCTCAGTATGACATAGACCAAACATTCTCCGGGTATAAGGACTTTTCCAGCGACCGAATGTTAACCGATGTGCAAGATGAACTTATCCAACAAATCACAGACGAGCTGGTAGATCAAATTTTCAACGCGACGGTAGCCAACTGGTAACACTATGATAACCCGGGAACAAATACGAAACCTTCTAAACGGGATTGGCGATGAAACAATCTCGAAATCCGATGCCGACCAAATGGCCGCGGATTATCCCTATTTCAGTATCCCGCAACTTCTCTATCTGAAATTCACACCGGGAGCCATGCCCGACGAGAAGCGCATACAACAGGCTCTGATTTACGCCAGTCCTCATGCGCACTTAGAGACCATTCTCGGAGTCGAAGGAGAATCTTTCGCCGACCTCTATCCGAAAGCTCCCCGAACCGACAGCACCATGCAAGCGATCGATCTGTTTTTGGGAACATACCGTAAAGAGCAAAAACGAGGTAATGAAGAAGAAAGCCTCGACCGAATTATTTCAGGCAATATACTCGCTCAATCGGACTATATAAGCAACCTGCAAAAAGAAGAACAGGCCAATTTAGCCACAACGCCGGTTCACGAGCACGAGACAAATCCATCTCCTGCCGTTCTACCGAAAACAACCGGTCGCGATCAAGAGAATACAGAACAATCCGCCTCCTCCGAAAGCAGCAACGACGACACTTTCTTCACGGAAAGTTTAGCAAAAATCTATATCAAACAAAGACGATATGAGAAAGCATTGCAAATAATTAAAAAATTAAGTTTGAAATATCCAGAAAAAAATATTTACTTTGCAGACCAAATAAGATTTTTGGAAAAATTGATTATTAACATAAAAACAGAATAATAAAAAATGTCAGTAGTATTAACCGTTTTTATCATCTTGGCATCATTGCTGATGATAGGTATTGTATTGGTTCAGAAATCAAAAGGAGGAGGTCTTGCTTCTAACTTCGCATCATCGAATCAAATCATGGGAGTTCGGAAAACAACCGACTTTGTGGAAAAAGCGACATGGACTCTTGCTATTGTTATCATGGTTCTGAGCATAGCTACCGTATTCGTTTCTCACAACGGGCAGCAATCTTCCGTATCGGAAATTAAAGACATTGTAAATACCGAAGCACCGGCAGCTCTTCCCGGATTTGAAACGCCTGCTACCGGAAATAATGCAACACCGACACAAGAGGCTCCTGTTCAAGAAGCTCCTGCAAACTAAAATATGAAAAGACTTTTATAAATTTTCATATATCAAGCCCGAACGTAATGTGTTCGGGCATTTTTTTACAAATCGAAATTTTACTTTTACCATGGACGACACAAAACCATTCTGGCATCTTTTCCGACATAACCGAAACGATGAAAAACCTTCGGAGATAGAAACCGAAGCAAAGCTCAAAGAGCAAATACAGGCACTTGTTCGTAACGGAATCTTTTTCGACTTTGAAAAAAGAAAAGCAGCCCCCGTACAATCTAAATTCGGGGGAAAACCGGCCTTACCGAAAAAATTCGAATGGCCTCACTACACCGATGAATACGGCGAACACATCGTTCTTCCGTTTTTCCTGCAACTATCTTGCGAAGAACTATCGGTTTACGACACAGACAATCTCCTTCCACACGAAGGCATGTTCTATCTCTTTTATGATCTCACGAATCAACCGTGGAGAAATAGTAAGGGAGCAAAACTATTATACACCCCTACCCCCATTTCCGAATTAGTACCGACCGATTTCCCCGACAATCTCCCGGAAGAACACAGGCTTCCCGAAATGGCGCTCAAATTCACAGCACATACTTGTGCTCCCGATTGGGAAGATTATGTCGGTATGACAGGCGATGACAACACCGCATATACCGATTGGGATATCATAGAACGAAAATTAGGGAAATGGGGATATCCCCACATGGAATCGGCCGGACGTATCTTGGGATACGCCTCACTCATTCAAAACGGTATAGCCGAAGCATGCGAATCGAGAGCGCAAGAGGAGAAACAACAGACATATAGCAAAAAGTCTGCCCGCGAATGGATTTTACTTCTGCAACTCAACTGTATCGAGGAAGAAGAGGTAGATATACCGTTCGGGGACTGCGGAAGCCTTTACTTTTATATCCGGCAACGAGACTTGGAAAGGCGAGATTTCAGTCAAATTCAATTCGAGCTGCAATGCTATTAGAAAATTCGGCTCAGTAGAAAATCGGTGGGATAGACATGAATTTTAGCGATGTCATGCCGACAAGCACATTCCGGTTCCCTCGGCGAGTGGTTAAACAAGCAGCCGAATAGATTTTTGACAAAAATCAACCCCTCCTTTACTACTCGACACCCGCCCTATATCTTACTTGACAACAAACACCCTGTAAGGCTATGAGGCTCAGCAAGGAGGAGGGTGAAATCCACTTCGAACATTTTTAAGCTCCTCCATTGCCGTGCCCCGTAACATTACAGGGTGGCACGTATAAAATCGGAATAGAAGCGAAAGAGAAATACATCTCACCCTCCTCCTCTGTGTTTTGCGCAGCAAAATATAGGGGAGGTGGCACGTAGTGACGGAGGGGTTAAAAAACAGCGACAGTAACAGCAACAAAATCAAATCTCAACCATTCCCCCTACCTGGCTTCGCCACATAGGGAGAAGATTAAAAATGATATTTCTCATTTCTGCATAAGGATAGATTTTAAACTTCTCCCCTGTGTTGCGCCAGCAATATAGGGGAGACACCGAAGAAACAATAGTTTCTGAGGAGAGGGGTTAAAAGATTGGATAGCACAATCCCCTCTGATTTCCTACTGTGCCGAAAACTCCAATCTATCTTAACCCGACATTATAAAAAGAAAAAGAGCCGAAAAAATTCGGCTCTTTTTCTTTTAGGCTACCCAATATATTTATTTTACAGGTTTCAAGGCCTCCATTATAGCGGCTTCCAATTCATCGGCCAATTCGGGGTTATCCTCTATACATTTCTTGGCGGCATCACGACCTTGCCCAAGTTTAGTATCCCCGTAACTGAACCAAGAGCCGCTCTTCTTGATAATACCTTTATCGACTCCCAAATCGATAATCTCTCCTGCACGGGAAATCCCTTCGCCAAACATGATGTCAAACTCGGCTTTGCGGAAAGGTGGTGCGACTTTATTCTTCACCACTTTCACACGAGTCTGGTTACCGATAACCTCATCACCATCTTTTAACTGACTGACCCGACGTATATCGAGACGCACGGAAGCATAGAATTTCAAGGCATTACCTCCCGTCGTCGTTTCGGGATTTCCAAACATGACCCCGATTTTATCGCGCAACTGGTTGATAAAAATACAGGTCGTGTTTGTCTTGCTGATCGTCGCCGTGAGTTTACGCAACGCCTGTGACATCAACCGGGCTTGCAAACCCATTTTCGAGTCACCCATATCTCCTTCCAACTCAGCCTTAGGAGTTAAAGCGGCAACCGAGTCGATAACGACTATATCGACAGCCGATGAACGAATCAACTGGTCTGCAATCTCCAACGCCTGCTCTCCACTGTCGGGCTGCGAAATCCACAGATTCTCCACATCGACACCCAACTTTTCGGCATAAAAGCGATCGAACGCATGCTCGGCATCGATAATAGCCGCAATACCACCCGCTTTTTGAGCCTCTGCAATGGCATGTATGGCCAAAGTCGTTTTACCAGACGACTCCGGTCCATAAATCTCGATGACACGGCCTCTCGGATAACCTCCTACTCCCAACGCCGCATTCAAAGCGATGGAACCAGTGGGTATCACAGCGACTTCCTCTACCGAGTCATCTCCCAGTTTCATAATAGCACCTCGGCCATAACTCTTTTCTATCTTGTCCATGGCCGCTTGTAAAGCCTTTAATTTCTCAGACGAAACCGGCACTCGTTTGCCGGCAGTTTCTTGTTGTTCTTCCATAACGATATATTTTTATTTATTTTTCAAAATTTGTGAAGCATGATTCTTTGTATCCACCTTTTCTATAATATCGGTGATCACACCGTTCTCATCTATTATAAAAGTAGTCCGCACCGTTCCCATATAAGTACGACCGGCCATCTTTTTCTCCCGCCACACACCGAAGGCCTCGTTCAATTTACACTCGGTATCGGCTATAAGAGAAAACGGCAAAGACTGCTTCTCGATAAACTTGCGATGAGATGCCTCGCCGTCCTTGCTCACGCCTATCACGGCATAGCCCGATGCTTGTAATTCGGCGTAATGATCCCGCAAGCTGCATGCTTCGGCAGTACACCCGGGCGTATTGTCTTTCGGATAAAAATAAAGTATCAATTTACTTCCGGCAAAATCACTTAGCCGAATCTCCTTACCAGTCTGATCTACACCCAATATCTCGGGCGCTTTATCTCCTCGTTTCAATGCCATACTATATTCTATTAGTTTACAAAAATAGTGTACAAGAAAACAGCGACAAAACCGTCCTATCTATACCGCACACACTTGCCTTTGTTCATTACACAAATATACCACTTTTTCTCTCTCCTTCCATCAAAACCAAATAGACAATTACCTATTTTTTCTCTGACGAAGGCATGAAAATCGGCCGTGTCCCGTTATAATCCGGTAAACTCATTTCCATTCTCTTTCCGCTCTATCTTTAAGCGATACAAATATAGAACCGGACATAAGCAGATTATATACACATAAAAGTTAATATATACTAACAAATAAATCCATCAATCGAAATGATTAACTCACAATTTAACAAATCCTCTATAACCATTTGGTCAATAAAATATTCCCCTATTTCAAAAATATTGTTATATTTGCATGTGATGATAAAAAATATTGCCTATGATTATATAAAGAATCCGATACATACACTATAAAAACATATTGAAAAAAGCGTTTTAGCTATATTCTTCCTATCTAAAAGTTTGGCGACTTAAAAGGCAAAGAAGGATAATAGGTGAAATGCTCACGTGTAGCGTGGGCTTTTTGTATTATCTTGTTTGCCTAGGTTTCGCCAAACACCTTAGATAGCAAGATATGTTAAAAAGTGCCACGCTTTTTTTGTGTACGTATCTAACCCACGATTTCTGGCACTCAAACAACGGAGTATTCCGAAAGGCCGATAATAAAAACGAGTAGGAATTTTTACATTTTACTATTATGAAAAATTTATTTTTAATTCTGTTTCTAATACTAGGAATAGGTATAACTTATGCAGGAAAAAATTATAAAGTTACCGTTACATACGAAATAATATATGAATATTACGATGATAGTAACGGTAGTTACATGGGAGAAAAACCAGCAGGCACAAGTAGTAATAAATTCTCCTTTTATGCCGAAACGCCCCATGAAGCCGAGGAAAAGGCTATAAGTCAATGCTCATCGACATGTTCTTCTTCTGGAACATATCAAGGTCCGGGAGAATACAAGGGTAAAAAATGCAAAGTATATCAAAAAAGAAGGGTTATTTCTGCAAGAGCACAATAATAAAAAAGCGAGTATGAAAGTTAAAAATTTCAGATCAAATTCAACAATGACATTCTTGTTCATTGTTACCACAACATTATTGTTTTCATCATGCGCCTCATTCATCAGCACAATGGAATCGACCGATTGGAAAAAAACGACCAACGATAACATCGAGTTACTGAATGATGCCATGCAAACAGGGTCTAACAAAGATAAGTAAATAGCATAATCTTATTAAACCCATAAGACAGATGTAATAGAGGACTCATTTATATCCTCTATTACATCATAAAAAACAGAAAAAAATTATTCTTTAACTCAGTAAAAAAATTCCAAGCTAAATTCGACAAAATCTTATACCAAATCAAGCCTGCTTTTTATACGTCAATGCCGCCATACTATTGAACAAAACGGCAAAGACGGCTAATGCCACGTAATTAGGCCATAATTCGATAAACATCGTTCCTTTCAGATAAACCGAACGCATCACCTCGACAAAATAACGAGGCGGCAAAATGTATGTAATCCATTGCGCCCATGTCGGCATAGATTCTATCGGAGTGAACAATCCGCTCATCAAAATAAAAATCATCACGAAAAAGAACATGACAAACATGGTCTGCTGCATGGTCGACGAGTTATTAGCGATTGTCACCCCCATACCCGACATCGTAAACACAAAAAGCAAAGCCGCCAGATAAATGGAGCCGGGAGAACCTTCGGGCGAAAGCCCGTAAACCAACCATGCCAACACCATAGCGACGGTCAATACAAGAAAACCGATAATCCAATAGGGTATCAACTTAGCCAATGTAAACGATAAACGACTAACCGGAGTAACATTGATTTGCTCGATAGTACCTATTTCTTTCTCGCTTACGAGATTCAAAGCCGGTAAAAAACCGCAAATCATTACCAGCAACATAATCATCAATGCCGGTATCATGAAATGTTTATAATCGAGAGTAGGATTATACCGATTCTGCACCGTAAACAAATCGGGAGATACAACGACCGATTTCTCTTGCTGTAATTCGCCGAAAGTCTGCATGACGAGCTGTACCATATACTGTGAGCCAAGTCCCCCTTTCATAGCGTTTATACCATTCACGTCTATCCCTATCCGCTTGGGCGAATCACCAATTAACGAAAGTTCGAAATCGTTCGGGATAGTCAGTATCACATCGGCCTCACCCCCTTCCAACAAAGCGAACGAGTCGTCATAACTTTCGGTAACGCCTCTCAAATTAAAATAGTCCGAAGCCTCTATTTTCTGGATAATCCGCCGGGAAGTCTCCGAATGATCATTATCGACCACCGAAACGCCTATATGCCGCACATCCATCGTTGTTACCCACGGAATAATCAATATCACCATTACAGGGAAAACAATCACCAACTTCGGCAAGAACGCATTCCGAAAAAATTGTCGTATCTCTTTATCTAATAAAACAAACAATGTTTTCATCGTTATTCGAGTTTATCGTTAAACTTTTTAAGGGCGACACCCACCAGAACAGCCGTCATGGCAAAGAGAATACAGGCTTGCTGCCATACTTCGGCGAACGGCATGCCCCCTATCATCAGTTTTCGCACGGCATCGATATACCAACGAGCCGGCACGATACACGACAATGCCTGTAAAATGCCGGGCATATTCTCCACCGGAAACAACATTCCCGACAACATTATAATAGGCAACATCAGTACCATACCCGAAATGAGCATTGCCGTAACCTGCGTATTAGCCATTGTAGAAATAAACAATCCTAATGCCAGTGAAAGCACCAAATAGAGTAAAGAAAGCCCTACTAAACCAACCATCGAACCCGACATCGGTACTCCGAGGACATATCGTGCCAATACCAGAATAACGACAAGATTCACGCACGAAAGCAAAAAATAAGGAATCATCTTGGCAAAAATGATCCATATCGGTCGCACCGGCGACACCAACAATACCTCCATCGTACCGGTCTCTTTTTCCCTCACGATAGATACAGAAGTCATCATGGCACAAATCAAAATAAAAATCAATCCCATGATTCCCGGCACGAAATTGTAAGAGCTCTTCATCTGCGGGTTGTACAACACCCGTGTCGCCGGAGCGACCGACGCAACGGAAATTCCCGACTGAAAAGAACTTTGCAAATATCCTAAACCTGTACCTGCATTATTGGGGTTCGACGCATCGAGAATAAACTGCACCGCCGCCTCTGAGACTCCCTCAATCCCGGCATTCGTTACCAACCGATCATAATCCTCAGAAAAAACCACCACCGCGGTAACATCGCCTTTCCGCAAAACATCGTCGATCTCAGCCTGAGAAATATATCCTTTGAATGTAAAATACGGATTGGCTTCCATACGCTCGATTTGCTGTCGAATAGTTTCCGTACGATTGGGAGCCACTACGGCAAAATCGATATTATTCATTTCGGTCGATATAGCGAAACCAAACAAAAGAATCTGCACGATAGGGAGCAACAGCACGATCAACATCGTGCGTTTATCCCGTAAAATATGCAAAGCCTCCTTTTTGACAAATGACAAAAATCCTCCCATATCTATTCTCCCCGTTTAGCGCTGCGAGCCAAAATCCTGAAAACTTCGTCCATCGACCCGACAGCATATTGTTTCTTCAATTCGGCCGGAGAACCCAAAGCCTTTACTTTTCCATCGACCATGATAGATACCCTCGAACAATATTCCGCTTCATCCATATAGTGCGTAGTTACAAAAACAGTTGTTCCCCCGGAAGCGGCTTCATAAATCATCTCCCAAAATTGACGACGGGTAACCGGGTCCACTCCTCCCGTGGGTTCGTCGAGAAAAACCACCTCCGGGCGATGCAAAGTCGCAATGGAAAAAGCCAACTTCTGTTTCCAGCCTAAGGGAAGAGAACCTACTAGCGTATCAATTTCCGATCGGAAATGCAATCGATTCAACATCTCCACCGTCCGGCGAAGCATTTGGTAACGGCTCAGCCCATAAATTCCGGCATACAGACGGATATTCTCGCGAACGGTCAAGTCATCGTACAACGAAAATTTTTGACTCATATAACCGATATGCTTCTTTATCTCCTCTCCCTGCGTCATCACATCGTACCCGGCAACCATTCCGCGACCCGATGTCGGATAACTCAACCCGCAAAGCATACGCATGGCTGTGGTCTTACCGGCTCCATTAGCGCCTAAAAAACCGAATATCTCCCCTCGTTTCACATCGAACGTTATATGGTCGACCGCGACAAAATCGCCGAAACATTTACACAAATCCCTAACCGATATAATTATATCATTCATGCTGCATCAATTTTATAAAAACATCTTCGATTCCGGGTTCGACCGGACGAATCGAAACATTATGAAAACCTTGTCCGTTCAAATGAGTCACAAACTCATCGGAATCGAACATACTATCGGCAACTAAATGATGAGACTCACCGAACGGGTAACATTCCTTCACGCCTTTTATCCTACGAGCCTCGACGAGTAATCCGTACATATTGTCTCCCGATAACGCATACAAAGGTTCATCGAACCGCTCCGTAATACCGGCAGGAGTATCTATCCCCAGAATTTTTCCGTTATTGCACAAGGCTATACGGTCGCAACGACAAGCCTCGTCCATATAAGGCGTAGAAACAAGAATCGAAATACCTTTGCTTTTCAACTCCGACAACATATCCCAAAATTCACTTCGGGAAACGGCATCGACCCCGGTCGTAGGCTCATCGAGAAATAACACCGACGGACGGTGAATCAAAGCACAGCACAAAGCCAATTTCTGCTTCATGCCACCCGACAATTTCCCTGCACGCCGTTTTCGAAACGGTTCTATTTGAGTGTAAATAGGAGCGATCAAATCATAATTATCTTTCACTCCTACCCCGAACAGGGCTGCAAAAAATTCAAGATTTTCCTCAACCGACAGATCGGGATAAAGCGAAAAACGCCCCGGCATATATCCCACCCGTTTTCGGATTTCTTTATATTGCCCGACAATATCGAATCCATCTACTGTCGCCACTCCATCGTCGGGATTCAGCAACGTCGCAAGCAGACGAAAAAGCGTGGTCTTGCCGGCTCCATCGGGACCTATCAAACCGAACAACTCCCCCCGCCTCACCTCGAACGTTATATTTTCGATTGCCGTGAGCGAACCGTACCGCTTGGTCAATCCTCGTATTTCTATGACATTCCGTACAGCCATCTCCCTATTTGTTTTAAGTTGTTATTGATGAAGACGCACCTCTCCGTAAAGGCCTATTTTTAACAGGCCGTCGTTCTCGACCGCGATTTTCACCGCATAAACGAGGTTGGCTCGGGTATCACGGGTCTGAATCGACTTGGGTGTGAACTCGCTCTCCGATGCAATCCATGTAATGCGACCCGGATATTCTCTCTGCTTATCTCCCCCGAAATCGGCAACGACGGTAACCTCCTGCCCCACGCTCAAATCGGACAACTGATCCGATGTGAAATAAGCCCGCAAATACAATCGGTCCATATCGGCGACCTTCATCAAAGGCTTACCGGTCGCAGCCAACTCCCCGGCCTCGCTATACTTCACCAATACCGAACCGTCGATAGGAGAAACGATACGACATTTGGAAAGACGGTCTTCGACCTGAGCTATTTGCAAATCAATAGCCGATGCATTTTCATCGATCGACGACGTATTGTTTTTCAAGGTCGAGAGCAAAGCATCCAACTGCCCGTTCAAAACCCGAAGAGACGCATTAATATCGTCCAACTGCTTCGTAGTGGCCGCCCCGTCTTTCAACAAATTTTCCACTCGGCGACGTTCTGTCTCCTGTTGGGCGATTTGTCCCCTCAAAGCCGCTGCTTGCTTGGAAATATCAGGACGGTTACTATGCACCGAAGCCCGCTGACGCTCCAATTGCAACTTCTGTAAATAAAGCTGTACGGTATCTATCGCACCTACCTGTTTCCCTGCCGAAAGAGTATCGCCTTCCTCGACATCGAAGCTGAGAATACGGCCCGCCGCTTCGGCCGACACGAGAACTTCGGTTGCCTCGAACGTTCCTGTTGCATCAAAATCTCCACCGTTGCCACAAGCTGCCAGCACGACAGTCATGGCGCTATAAACTGCTATCCTTTTCATTTTACGCTGTATTTATCGATTAATGGTATGTTTATATTCATAAATTGCTTTCAGCAATTCTATTTCACGCATGCTGCGAGCCATAGAGGCCGTGGATTCGTCGGTAATCTTCGACAACAAGTCATGGGTATCTATAATTCCGTTCCGCAATTTAGACTCGGCCGCCTCGCGTACCGACCGACGAAGAGCCACGATACGGTCGTCATCGGCAATCGCCTTGCGTAAACGCGCGATATCCCCATTCTCCTGAGCCGCCTGCAAATTCATATTAAAAAGGAATACATCTCGCTGAACTTCGACCTGCTGCCGAGAAGTACGCAATTTATTTAAATTATTTTTCTGTGTATAATAAGCTCCGAAATTCCAAGACAATTTCACGCCGAGCATAGCATTCCAACTCCAATCGTTATTCATCATACTCTGCATATAGTCCAATCCCGGATAACCATAATATCCCTGAGCAAAAAATCCCAAGCGGGGCATAGACGACGATTTTACCATCTTTTCTTGCGCCGTAAGCCTGTCTATCTTCGCTGCGAACATAGCCAACTCGGGACGTGCCGATTCTCCCGACAGGGGCTGTACGGCACTGGGATGCTGCAACTTTCGATCGCCCACCTTTTGTCCGATGAATATGCCTAACATACGACGATAACTATCGCAAGAAGACTCGAACTGAATGAGCTGCTGTCCTACCGAAAGCAACTCGGCCTCCAAAACATCGGCATCGGACTGCATCGCCACCCCGTTCCTCTGCAACGCCCGGACTTTTTCCAAATTACTCCGTAGAAGATTCAGTGTCAAATTCGTTTGAGCTATGCGCTCGTCGAGCAAAAGGATTCCGAAATAGAGATCGTCCACCCGGCCTTCCAGTTCGTAAAGATCGACATCTGTCATCGTTTTCTGTTCGGCGGCCTCTGCTCTGGCTATACGCTTGTCGGCAACAGACTTGCCCCCGTCCCAAATCGTTTGGTTCAATTCCAATGCCACTTTATATTGGTCTTTTCTCAATCCCGGAATTTCCAGACCTTGCTGAGCCAACATACCGGTCAGTTCCTTCGGGAAGTTAGGCGCATCGGTCTGCCAAGTAGCCTGAGCGGAAAAAGCAAGCTGCGGTATCCATGCCCTCGCAGCATTAGAAAGGTTATACTGTTCGGTTTGGTGAACCAAATCGTACTGACGAATTTCTGGATAATTTTCCCGGGCAAGTCGCCGGCATTCGTCGAGCGAAAGTTGAGCATGCCCGGCAACTACCGAGAACAGCCATACACACAAAATAACAACTCGCTTCATAATTCATTATTTTTTTATACGACGCATAATCATTTCAATATTCTCAGCCTTACGCAATTCAAAAAAGCGATTCCGATCGGCAGCAATATCTCCCAATATAGGCTCTATAATCGGATAGGCAATAAACGGAAAAACATTAAGAGAAATAATATCCAACAATAACATTCGGACATCGACCCATTCTACCTTTCCCTGCGCATGCAACTCGTCCAACTCCTGCTGAATACCCTTCATCAAACAATCTGCCACTTTCACGATTTTATCGCTCATAAGTTTATATCGTTCAGGACGGCTAAAAACCTCGTTTACGATAAAACGAGGTAATTGCGGATTAGCGGCAATGAAATCAAAATGACAGGTAACTCCGTCTTTCAGCCGCTCCAAGAGAGGCAATCCCGGTTGACCGAAAGCAGCCAGAACCGACTCGCTCATCAATTGTACTTTTTCTGTAAGAATACGCTCGAACAACTGTTCCTTCGTTCTGAAATAATAATGCAACATGGCGTGTGTCACGCCAGCTGCATGCGCGATCGAAGTAGTCTTTGCCCCATCGAATCCCTTCAACATAAACTCTTGCTCGGCCGCTTTCAAAATCTCCGATTCGGTATCTTTCTTTTTCATATTTTGTATTAACAATATAGTTTAATAATTTAGTCTAACAATTTTGTTAATACAAATATATAAGATATCATTTCAGAATAACATCACTCTTCTTTCTTTTTGTATTTATTTAACACTATCGTCCGCTAATCCAATAGGAAAAACGAAAGAAATAGCGGGTTTATCAACAACATAGGCAATCCCCTGTAACCGAAATAACGACAGGCAATCCCAAGAATAGAGCGATTAATTTCCACGAAGCATCTGGAAGTAAATAAGATTCAGTAGAAAATTCGTGGGGACAGACTTGAATTTTAGCGATTACACGTCTCCCTTATATTGCTGACGCAACACAGGGGAGCCCCCGAAGAAACACCCATTTCTGAGGAGAGGGGTTAAGATTAATAGCTTAGAAATTTTTGAGGATAACGTTAGATAAAATGAAATATTTAGCATTTACCCTCTCCCCTGCTGTGCCCCGTAGCATTACGGGGCGCTACAAAACAATATAGGGAAAAAGGCTGCTTTTCAATCCTCCTCCCCTGTGTTTTGCAACGTAAAATATAGGGGAGGTGTCCGAAGAACGGAGGGGTTAAAAAACAGCGACAGTAACAGCAACAAAATCAAATCGCAATCTCTCCCCCTGCCGTGTCCCGCAGCATTGCGGGGCGCTACAAAACAATATAGGGAAAAAGACTGCGTTGCAATCCTCCTCCCCTGTGT